>JAPLKC010000134.1:0-45001 GCA_026388255.1 Pseudomonadota bacterium
AAAACAGACATGGGTGTGAAATGCTTTAACTGCGATTCCTTCCAAAGACGTTTTTTCTGGTGGGACAGATCAGGGAAAGGACGAAGGGTGTTTTATTGTCAGCACTGCGGGAAGCATTTATATAGGAGTGAAGGCTGACCATCCTGAAAATTTGTATAGAGTAAGTCAATGATATATTCGGTTTATCTGACGTAATAAACGACCGTTTATATAGAGCAGTTTTTTACTATGAAAGTAACATTAATCTTTTGAATTATTGAACAAAAAAACTATAAAAAAGGGGTTTATATAGACAATGAAAATTATAGCGTATCTTAGGGTTTCTACAAATACCCAGGATCTCAATAATCAGAAATTTGAGATACTAAATTATACAAACAAAAACAACCTTAAGGTCGATGAATTCATCGATGTTGAAGCATCCAGCAGGAAGGACTCCAATACAAGAAGGATAACGGAACTCTTGGCTAAAGTGAAAGATGGTGATATGATCATAACCGCTGAACTCTCAAGATTAGGCAGAAGCATTGTTGAGGTGATAAATATTGTAAATGAATTGATAACAAGAAACATCCGTCTCATAGTTATCAAGCAGGCACTTGATATTAAGGGAAGCCATGACATGCAGTCAAAGATTCTCATCACCCTCTTCTCCCTATTAGCAGAACTTGAAAGGGATCTCATATCGGAGAGGACAAAATCTGCCCTTCATGCGGCTAAAATAAACGGAAAAATACTCGGAAGGCCAAAGGGCAGCATATCTAAAAGTAAGCTTGACGGTAAAGAGGATGAGATACAGATGTTTATACAGAAGAAGGTAAGCAGATCAGCCATTGCAAGGATACTTAATACAAGCAGGACGAACCTTAAAGAATTTATAAGAAAGAAAAGGCTTGCGCAGGAGAAATCCACCATATGAAAAAAATTTGTTATAATTTAATCTGTATTTCGGTAAGCAATGCGATTGTTCAAGGATTTGTTTTCTAAAGAATCTGATGGTTCAAAACTATATATCGATTTTTCAATGCTTTGGACTAATTTTTCCTTGAGGTTGTTGAATACCTTAACCCAATCTTCAATTGTTTTTCCGGGAAATAGTCGCCGGTCATAATATTCATCGATTGTGTCATCAATTAATAAAATAAGTTCCGTAGGTCGTAGAGCTTCCATCTCATAGTGTTCGTATATATCAAATATTTCATTGTTTTCTGCATGCTTCCCTAAAATCTTGGCCAGAGGATGAGGTAGTATATTAGGAATGTGCTCAAAATTTATCCCTATATGTCGAATTAACGATACCCTGTTAGAAAATTGTTTTGCTACACATTCGTACATCTTGCGGCCTGCAGCGCCCCAATTACCCAAATATAAAATGACGAATTCCTTTGGCTCACGCAGCGACATCTCTTCAAATCTTTTATAAGCATCCCGTAATTTTCTTTCAGAAAATATGTCATTGGCATGACAGACTCGAACCTGCCTTGGATTTCCAATCTCATTTCGAATGTATTCAGCCAGATCCGGGTGTTCAACCCAAAGCTCAATGCAATATCGCTGATGGCTCCATAGTTCAAAAGATGGAAGATTAAGAGAATTTCTTACCTGTATTGAAAGATATTTTTTCGGATTCAATAAATTTGCGTTAATGCCATAGTATCCAGTTTCCCTTGATATTTTGCTGCAAGACTCACCATATTTTTTGACCGTGTCAATTGCAAACCCATCATCACGAGTCTGTGGAAAAATGTGTCGCATGTAGGAACCCCAGGTATGTTCGATCAGACCTTCTTTAGCCAATAGATAATATATTTGCTTATTTGTTAATGACCTGTAATATCGCTTATAAAATTTGAATACTTCATCTGGATCGTTTGTGTTTAAATATTTAATAGCTTTTTTCATTTTCATTCCGTATACCTCCTATATTTTATTTTGTCATTGCGGTTCATTAACTTCACCTTCTTGCATTTTTTATTAACGCTTCGCCTCAGGGGCTGGCGATAAATGTTTGAGCGGTCCTTGGTAGCCCATATAATTGGGTTGATTATTTTTTTAATATTTTTGTTTAATTTGAAGATTTGATGTGTTTTTTTATTTTCCATAAAAGTGTATTACTTACTTCACACAAAAAATTAATTGTCAGTAAGTTTATGATCGGTACCATAAGTTGATCCTTTTAGCCAACTTATGGTACCAAATGACAAAGACCAACTTATGCTACCCACTGTAGTTTTACGAAAATTATCTCAATTTTGGTGATAATACGGAAAAATTGAATGATAGAGATAGTAGGTTAGCACCTGTAATTCTTAAAATAATTGCCCAAGTTAAATTAAAAACAGGCTTAAAAAATGGTATTTGCTACGCCTACAAGTCGAGCATTGGGTATATCATAAAGAACCGTGGATTACGTAAGGAAATATACACTTTGGTCCGCAATGCAACAAAAGCAACAAGGCTACAACCGCAAACGTTCATTAAATTTGGCCAAACCGGGCAGCGTTGTATTTAATGCTCCAGATCGGCATCCCACCATATACAAAAGTGACCCTAAATCGTTCCGGATTGTCCCTTTTTCTATCCACAACGGGTATTTCCGTTATCGAAATGCCCGAAGGCATCTGAGCCTGTAAACCATAGGCAGTAATTTCTTCAACAAAACTGCAGAGGCGGTCCAGCATATAATCCACAAACTGAGAAACAGGTTGACTAAAGATTTGCGGTTCCACCGCCCCAATAACATCAGAGACCGCTTGGTAGGTCATTCTGGGCAGCATCCACCCTTCATGCAGGTCATTTCTGACCATAATCAGGCGCTCAGACCATTTTCGAGTTTCCCGAAGGTAGGCAGCTAATTCCGGTTGTGTTTTTGCGAGTGCTGTAACTCTATTCTCAAAGGTTCCTTGTTTCTTATACAAGAAGCTAATATCCATCTTCATAACCATCATAAGTTTTTGCATACCATCTTTAAGCACCCTCACGGAGCCGTTAAGGAACTCTTCAACTTGTTTCCTCAATTTACTATCAATTGGTTCATCAATCCTAATTACGTGACCGTGTAAGCTGGCAATTTCACCTCGTGACACCTTGTAATTATGTTCGGCCAAAATTTGAGTGATTTCCTTTGATGTGGTCCGGACGTTCATCAGTGTCTCTACAACAAATTTATAAATCTTGTCAAACTCTTCAGATTTTTTGTCATCCGTAAAAACAGCCTCTCTGAGATTCAGAATCCCGACAAACAAACGAGCAATAAAAGGCGAAGCTGTGCCTTCATCGGCAAATTTTATGACAGTCCACTTCGGTTCCTCTGGTCTTACCACCAAGTTGGTTTGCTTCTGAATGCGCACCAACATTTTGTTAAACTGGGCTTCTTTTATAGGAAGAACGGTTGAAATTGCTCCGTTGGACTGTCTTATGATCTTTGCGTTCATTACCTCTGCTCCGAGAAATAAAAGAATTCCTTCCAAGGGTAGCTTCCCGACCAGTTGCACTATTCCGCCATCCTGCCAGGGAATAAATCGCAAATGAGAAACAAGATTTCCTTTGTTATCCTCAAGGCGGAACAAAGGAGGAGCGACTATTCCTCTTTCCCATAGTTCGTTACGCGCAGGGACCAGGTCACCGGTCAGGTTGAATTGGTATGCACCAAGTGTGATCCCAAGAGGTGCAACGCCTTCCAAAACTTCGTCCATGCTATGCATTATTGTTCCTGGAGAAAATGTCTGCAAGTGTGCGAATACAGAAGCGCACATCCTGTTCAATGAAAGCAACCCAAGGCCACGCGCAAAGACATGAACATACATGGGAGGGACATAGGAATAAGCAGTGTTGGGAAGGAACAAATCGCCTTTTATGGGCTCGCCAGGAAACGCCATCGTATAGCTAACCGAGCCCTGCGTGAGGATTGCGACCATGTCCGGCCACTCTGCAGACGGGCGGCTTTGGTTCAATACAATCATTTGTTCCCCGATTGCCTCGATTGGACCAACAGAGTCTATGGCAAATATGATGCCCAATGGCGTGATATTTATCGGATATTTTACGTCTGGCACTGGATCTCTTTCCAAGCGCTTGATCGCAGCAATGTGTTCATATCCTGCACGGAGTTCTTCTGGGCCGAGAGTCTTTACTGCATATATGGCGCACGCGGCTGCATCCGCATCGACCTTAGCTGGTTGTCTCTGTGCTTGGCCTGTCGAGGCCATATAGATGAGTGAATCGAAGGTTGTAGTATTCCCGACACTGTCGGTCATATAAGCAGGGCCTGCTTTAAATGGCCAGGTCAGAAATAGATTCAAGGTCTTATTTAGTTGTTCTGCAATGGTTTCACCAGAAATCTGCACTGACTTAAGCAGGGATTGGGCTGCCAAGTGGATGTGGTGTGCGACGGAATTCTGTGTCGATTGCTGATCACTCACTTTCTTAGTCCTTTTGATATAAAAGCAGCGAAACCAAGGTCAGTATTTTGTTTCGTGCAGTATGATTTTGTGGATGTTGTTAGACAACATTACAAACTCCCTGATCCTTGCTTTGATGGGTTTCCAAAGTTGGTTCCTCTGCCTGTTTATCGCCCATACGTCCATTGTCCTCCGATTTCACTCCTATTTCAAAGCGAGAATTCTCGGGAAGCATTGTCAAATAACATTTAAAAGAGGCCATCCTCTGCCGAGAATCAGAAGCACTGGTTTCATATGCCCAGTTGACTACTACCCTCCTTTGATCGAAAGTAAGTATTAAAGTATTTATTATAGATGTCTTTATTTTAGTTCTCATACCCTGAAAACGGAAAAAACACGTGCTCGTGGATCTTTTTTTAGATTTTCCGTCCAGTTATCTCTTTGATCGTTTATCCAGCCCATTTCTCCAAACAATTTGAGCAGTAATGCTGCGGCTCTTCGGCCATCGGAATTGGGTGCTTGGACAAGTTTTCCGATAATTTTGTCCAACATATTCAAAATGGAATTGATGTCTTTATCTTTTTTATCCTTTAAGATTTCCATCAGGCGTTTACCTTTTTTCCGTTGTGGCATAATCATCACATTATAAGACCTCTCCGCAACTTCTTTTAACACTAAAGTGTCAGTGGCTGTCCTAGCATAGATTGCATTTAAGGCATTAAGTACAGAAATAGACTGGTCATTGGTTCCAGTAATATATAAGGCTAAGAGCATCTCCCACAATATCGGCAGAATTGCCTCTTCTGTCTCTGGAATCTCGTCTTGTATCCACGAAAACATATCTTTACAAATAGATAACGAAACTCTGTGAAGAAATCTTGACAGCGCTGCTGTTTTGACAAATCGAGTAGCATCTTTTACATCAGAGACAATTGACATTCGTGAAAATGGACTATCTATGCCGGGAAGATGCTCTGGCATGGGTTGATAATTTCGGCATAAATCAATCAACCAAATACCCGCTTCATCAATGACATTTTTATCTTGTTGACTGGTTATTATGCTCCAAATAGGAAGCAAAGTGATAAAATCACGTTCGGAACAATAACTATTGCCTATGGCTGCCTTGATGGCTTTGTCAATGCGAGCCAACTCTTTTTTACTTAAGTTACCCCAGTTCATTCGTCGAAACAAATGCGTTTGAAGATCCAACATTCCAATGCGAATTTGTGGTTTGGCCCTTCTATTGGCAACAGATTGAGCGTATTGAAGATATTTTACAACGTATGCCTCCCTTAATTTACTACCTTCAAGCGTATTACTCACGGCACTATTATCTTCATCTACCGATAGCAATAAAGCACGATCATACATCATTTGAGCAGCTAAAGCGGGGTCTTTTTCAAGAAAGTCAAGGATGAGAAAAGCATATTCTCTTAAATCAGAACGTTCCAAGGATGCGTTATATACAATCGAATATCCATATGGATAAAGATCATTTTTGTTTCTATTTATGGCAATAGTGTTCGCCCATTTATGAGCAAGATCTTTGGGTGCCTTGATCAAGGCCTCTTTAAGCATTGCGTTGGAAATATTCCAGAAAAAAGGATTATGAAATAAATCAGTTAGCAAAATATCTACGATATCCCATTTTTTTCTATCCAAATCGTTCCATTTAAAAATGTCTTCCCACCAATTTAACATCTTCATGTCAAAGCCCCAAAATGCTTCCTTTTCTGAGAACACAACAATGGCGATCTTGAAAACATCCTCAAGGCAATTCAGGGGTATCGCATCACTTACAACACTGAAGAAATTTACAAGACCGCGTGTTTCGATAGGACGTCTTGATTTTAATAGAGATTTGATTAGACTCTCAATTTCGGATTTTGCATCTTTCATCAATTCAAGACTATATATTGCCCTCTTGACATCATTAAAATGCCGCGTTTTTTCATTTTGTAGCGACCAACCTTTGACGGCATTAAATATGCCATTTCGTAAATCATCAGCCCGACATGCAACAATAGGCTTATCTTTGTAATCAATGGAAAATAAACCAAGGAAAATAGATGCCTTGCTCTGCGTATTTAATGATTCTAAGTAATTCCGGAGGTCCCAATTGCGAAGGGCATTGATTTCTGAAATAAGTGGTAGTCGCCATAGTTGGACAGACTTTGAGCCTATAGGCTTTCCATGCTCAGCATCGGAAAAGGCATCATTTAATACCAGCGAGAACTCTTGATTTCGCAGTCGTCCAAATAACCATTGTTGGTTTTCCATGTATAGTCTTTGGATTCTGTATACGCCTGGAAATTGGTCCGTGTCCAACCTAACAATAAATCTTGTCATGTTAATGAGACTTTGGACGGGATAGAGTCTATCTTCATCCTCCTGTGCTAGCTTTGTTAATCGGGGGAGCAATCTTTTCATTTCATCAACATCTATGCTGTAGAAGGCATTCCAAAATTCTTCTAAGGCGTTTTCAGCCTTATAAGGAAACGCACCTGGCTCAAATAGGCAGGTATGTTGTTTTTCTGTCCTTTCCCGGGTCGTCATTATCATTTTTTGCAAATCCTCATTCTTTGCATACAATGCGTGAGATTCCCATCGCTTACAAAAGGAATGCCACATCAAAACATTTGAAAAACCTTCCTTTTTATCGGGATAAAGATAATGGACAAAATCTATGACAAGAGGAAGAATCATACAGAGGATTTCATTGGCGTATTGATCGTTCTTCGCCGCGAAAAAGGATTTTGGGATCTCTTCAAGCGCTTTTATGTCCGCCTCCCATTTTTCCCCATTAGGCATTAGGACATCAATAAAAAACTGTATTATAGTGTGCCAAGCATCATTATTGCCTGTATTGCTCGTTTGCGGCTTTTTGTTGAAAGATTCCCAAGCACCATCAAGAACGATACTGAAATCCTCTTCCTCCAGCATCCAATAGATTACCAAGTAAAAAGCCCAGGCCAAATCTTCGAGATTGACAACTGGAATCACTCCCTTGTTTGCTTCCTTCCTTAAAGCTATCGCGGCGAGTTGCCGTGCCTTGGCACCCTGACCATCGAGATGAGCCCTAATCGCTGAATCTCGTAAATATTTAATTGACTCGCAATGGGAAAGTTCCGTCGTCATAGGTTGGCCTCAAAAATGCTTCTGAAGGTAATTTCCTCATCAGAAAGGGGCTCCGGTCGATCATCGGATAGTCCAATGAGTCGATAGTAATTCACAAGGTCTAATGTCCTAAATGTTGCGTTGCCTGTAATTTTACCCCATTTTTTTCGAACGTCAGCATTCGGTTCTCTGGCAAATGAAAAGACGCTCTGTAAAAGACGCTCCGGTGTGCAATCCCAAAAATCACGCAGCGATGGCAAATTCCAGGGGATAGATACCATCTCGTCTTCTTCGTTATATGTGGGATCACCCAGATCTGCTTTTAGAGCGGATAAATCATCATTATATAGGAGAGTGGATGAAAATTGATTTTTCAAGGCATCGATTGCATTTTTATGTCTTGATCCACTTTGGCAGCCACTGGGATCATTTAATATCTGTATTCCTCTTTGATCTGTTCCATATTGCAGCCATCTGAATGTAACTGTAAATTTGTTTTTCTTGATATATACGCGTTCTTTTGTCAATAAATGACGAATCCAATGAGCTTTATTCAAAACATTTCCTTGTCTGTGAAGAAGAAGGGTTTCAGTATCGCATCTCAGAGAATCTTCATCCAATATGTCACACACAGCGACAACAGCAGCAATACCGCAGGCGCGATCAGCGGAAATTTTATAGCCGTCTGCCGACATATAAGGCACCATTTTTCTTATATTTGGATAGTGTTGCGATTCCTTTTGCCACGACCATTCTTCATGGGCCATGGAGATGTAGCATAGAAGATCAAAAAACTTTGACTGGGCAAATTTTGTATATCCCTCAGCCTCTAAAATTCGCTTTAATAATCGTCTTAAACGTTTACAGTGGGTTTTCCTGACCCAGTTTGCCACATTTGACATGCCTTTCGTCGATTGTGCTGTCTCCATATCCAATGGATCTTGGGATAGCATCCCCAAGTCATGCGTAAGTATGGCAAGAATTAGCAATGTTGCTTCGTCTGGATTAAGTAATTCCACTAAAAATTTGTCATCACCCACAGTCCATTGATCGGCTCTATCTACCAAACTGACAAGATGTGGGATTCCATGATCTGTGAATTCCGGAAGATGACAACTCTGGACAAGAATATCTACAACCTTCAGCACATCCCGGATAATATTTGCAGCACCTCCAGGCAATGATGCTTCCAAGGCCTTTCTACATAGATTGGTGGACAAGATGAAATCGGAAGCAACTCGAAGATCGGTTTTGAAATCGAGAATATTAATGGCCATTATTATTCACCCTTCTGTAAAAACTAACTTATGTGAAGCAAATCTGATCAGTTCTATATGACAAAATTACTATTTATCTTAATATATTGCAATATAGCTCAAAGAGCAAAACAAAACAGAATAAACTGCCATTAAATAATAAATTCCGATTGTAATGGAGATACTTAATAAGAAATTCAAAAACTCTCTTTCAGCTACAAATGTTTACAGCCTATCTTTTAGCAGTTATTATGGACAATTTTTCTCTTCTATGTTTCAACCGGTTATCAATAAGCTGGCAAAATATATTTTCCGGAGTCTATTATGCGGAAGTAATATATAGGTAGACAGTAATTTTATTAGGTGATCGAAAAAATAGCCCCAGGGGTAAAAAATATCTATACAAGGGGCGCATTCAATCCCAAGACTTCGCTATGGTTAACCGAACGAGCCTTGAAAAATACAATATATATAATATGACTAACCGGGTGCAGCCCGGCACAGATTATTTATTATCAAAATGCATAGATTGACCATTTCATATATCTATCCGATTCATCAACATCCATACTGACTACAATAAAAAGCATACAGAGACTTTGACGACTATCTTCACCAAATTATATAGAAACTACATGCCGGCATAGTTTTCCCGGCATGTAGAGATAACCCATAAACTATCCGACCTATGTCGCTCATATTTGATGATTCATTTATTTTGTACGAAGCTACCCATATTTGTAAAAGTTTACAAATGATGCCCAACAGAGGGCCATATTTCATTTATATGATATCAAACAGGTTTTTATGAGTCCTTTCTGCCAGTAAACGGTCAGAATGAACCCAAAAAAACAAAAGGCAAAAAATCCCGCAATACAGTAGTGCAGTTTGTTTTAAAAGATTAGGGATGACAGCTGCTAACCCTTGAACAGCTGATGGACCAAACCTGGGAGCCGACCGCCCAAAAAAGACGGCAAGGAGGCATGTTATGACAGGCAGTGTAATAGGACAGATCCAAGCTTTGTTTCAGAAAAGCGGTATCATAAGTATAGGCACAAAAAGGCACCAAGCAAAAGCATTTGCAAGGGCTGCGGGAGCCAGTACAAGTCAGGAGGTTGCGGATAAATGCTTAATAACCTCATACGAAACATTGGACAAATACAGAAATATAGCAATTCTCTTAGGAAAATATATAAAAACAGAATACAGACAATGGAATGTCGAATTGACAACTGCAAATGATATAAAAGATTATCTGGAATTTGTCATCGATGAAGGCCTATCTTTACGGACCTTTAAAACTTACGCAGCAGGGTTGGGCAAGCTTGCAATGGCTTTAAACATGTATGCGGTAAAGTTCCATAAAGCAAATAAATACGATTTTAGTGAGGCGATAAACAGCCTTCGCCCCATTGCCAAAGCGGAACTGGACCTCAAAAAGGAAACCCGTGAATATGCAAATCCAAAAGCATTGATCGAGGTTATTCGGGATCCTCTGCTTCGGATAGTGGCATTAATTCAATACGAAGCTGGCGCAAGAATCCGGGAAGCTGCATTAATAAAGTGTTATCAGCTATATGGTACTTGTATTGATGATGTAACCGGAAGGGAAGTGGGCAGAATATTCCTGCCTTCAATTTCCACCAAAGGTGGCAGGGAGCGCGAAGTTTATGTTTCCCTCCAGACCTATACAGATCTATCCCGGATACTTGATAGTAATAATGGAGTGCTGAAGATAGACCACGATCATTATCGGTATAAACTGAAGAAGGCAGCAGAGGCGACCAATCAGAGGTACACAGGGAGCCATGGTTTGCGACATAGCTTTGCCCAGAGGCGGTTACAGGAATGTTATCACAAAGGGATGGGTGAAATTACAGCTAAATTGAGGGTGGCACATGAAATGGGTCATTCCCGACCAGCAATTACAGGGTTATATCTGAAAAAACCAGCTGGTATTCTTGGAGATATAAGCAAGCAGAGATGATATATGGATAAGTTTTAATAATTAAACGAAAGGGCCGCGGAGAATTCCAGCGGCCCTTTTTTATTGTGTATGGAACACTCAATATTGTGTATCCGGCAAAGACTGGCAGATCATCGGTCCACCCTCTTCTTCGAGCTTTTCATAAATGTTCTTCAGACCTGTATGGCTTATTTTATGTCCAGATTGGTGTGACATTTTTTCGGCTATCGTTCTCCAAGGCTCCGGCTTGGGCTGTTTATCCCTCAACATCTTGATATCACAATAATGCTGTTCGGCTAACATTTGCACAACTGATGGCTTGCGTGATGCCCTGGCTTTCCTGTGCGTCTTTTGCAAGGCATCTACTTGCCCTGCCTCTTTCATTGTCATTCTCCTTGATGGGGCAGACGGGTTTTGAGCTATCTTATACTCTCTTACCGCTAAAATAAATGTGGCATGGTAGTAGGCGGGGGTTCGAGAGTTGTCTTTCTGGCAACTTCTTTTTTGGGAGACTTTCGTATGAAGGCCATGTACAGCAATCCGCTCTTCTGGCAACAGGTTTGCGTAGTATTCCATAAGCCGTTCATGGTCTCTATCTGTTAATTGGGTAACGTTTCGAACATATTCTATGTCTGTCATTTTCACTCCTTTCATTAAGAGTTTCTATCGAGATTTCTTCGGTCTTCATATGGTCACTTCTATATAATACTTCTCTTATGCAATACAATTCTATCGGGGTGAGGTTGAAACATGAGCTGTATTAATATCCGCAATAATCATTATAGGTCAGGACAGGAAATGATCCAGGTGACCAAACCGCCATTATAACATCAATAGGAATTATATTTATTGTTTTTCTTGCCTTGACTACCTTTAATCCATTTGATAACATTAGAAAAAACAAGTTTTGGGGATTATGGGGAAAAGATTTCTCATGGGATATGGAGGCATGGTCTATCGGTGCGGCCTATAAGATGTACATGGCAGGTGAGAAGTTTTTCAGGTACTATAAACAATTGAAAGAATCGGTATATAAGGAAAAGAGTGAACTGGAACTTGTTGAATAAACAATGCATCTTATTCGGGTGTAAATTTGCAAGAAACGTGATACTGACTATTAATTATGCCGGAAAGACAGATTATGAGATTGGAATATTGAGACTATACAAATTGTTATGAATACAGACCTGACTTTTATTACTAACGAGAAAGGCCAAAGCCTTAAAAACCGTTTCGAGACGCTCATTAAAGACACACGCTTCTTTGACTGTCTTGTCGGTTACTTTTATACCAGCGGTTTTTTTAACATTTATAAATCTCTCGAAGACACAGAACTGATAAGGGTTTTGATCGGCATCAGTACAGACCGCCAAACCTTTGATCTTATTCAAAAAGGTGGGGAACCGCAGCAAAGAGAACTGCAATTCTCTCATGCTGAAACGAAACAACGCCTCGAAGGTGAAATTGAAAAAGAGTTTGAGCATTCCGACGATAATCAGAACATTGAGGAAGGGGTGGAGAATTTTATTGAGTGGATACGAAATAATAAACTCCAGATCAGGGCATTTCCTTCAGATAAGATACACGCTAAGGTTTATATCATGACTTTTAAGGAAGGCGATCGTGATATGGGTCGTGTAATTACCGGCTCCAGCAACTTTACGCAGGCCGGATTCATAGATAATCTTGAATTCAATGTTGAACTGAAAAATCGCACTGACTTCGAATTTGCTCTCAATAAATTCAATGAACTCTGGGCTGATTCAGTTGATGTCAGCGAAAAATATATCGAGACGATCAAAACTAAAACATGGCTCAACCAGACCATCACGCCCTATGAACTTTATCTGAAATTTCTCTACGAATATTTCAAAGACGAACTCAGCCTGACAGATGAAATCTTTGTTCGTTATTTACCTGAAGAATTCATGAAACTGGAATACCAGGAGCAGGCTGTTCTAAATGCAAAGAAAATTCTTGAAGAATACGGTGGCGTATTTGTTTCAGATGTAGTAGGTCTCGGAAAGACCTACATTTCTGCGATGCTCGCGGGACAGCTTGACGGCAGGACGCTTGTTATCGCCCCTCCTGTCCTTCTTGACACCAACAATCCCGGCTCATGGAGCAATGTCTTTTCTGATTTCCGTGTTCCTGCCGATTTTCAATCAATTGGAAAGCTGGACGATTTACTGAAAAAAGGTGTTGAAAAATATGACAACATAATTGTTGACGAAGCACATCGTTTTCGCACAGAGTCCAATGTAACTTATGAAAAATTGGCGGAGATATGTCGCGGCAAACGAATCATCCTTGTCACTGCTACTCCTTACAATAATTCACCAAAGGATATACTTAGCCAGATAAAGTTATTTCAAAACGCGAAGAAAAGTATAATCCCAAACCTCCCAAATCTGGAAGCTTTTTTCAATGGATTAGATAAGAGGCTGAAAAACCTTGATCGCCAGAGAGATTACCAAGAATACATAAAAAGGGTCAAAGAAAATGCTAAGGAAATCAGAGATAAAGTCTTGAAATACCTCATGGTCCGTCGTACCAGGATGGAAATAACGAGGTTTTTCTCTCAGGACCTTGATAGACAAAATCTGAAGTTTCCCGATGTGGAGGTCCCGATACCGCTTTTCTACGAGTTGGATGAGCATGAAGATAATGTCTTTAGCAAAACAATTGAACTTGCTGCGCAGAAGTTTAACTATGCCCGCTATATGCCGATGCTTTACTACAAAGGGAAAATCGATCAGCTCGAAGAGCAGTCTCAGAAAAACATGGGTAAATTCATGAAGATATTGCTCGTAAAGCGTCTGGAAAGCAGCTTTCATGCATTTAAAAATTCTATTGCCCGCTTTATACATTCCTACGAGCAGTTTATCCAGGAGTATGATAAGGGCAATGTCTATGTGAGCAAAAAGTACGGGAATAAAATATTTGAACTGTTAGAAAATGATGATGATGAAGCCATTCAACACCTCATCGAAGAAGGGAAGGCGCAGATATATGATGCTTCCGATTTTAAAGATGATTTTAGGCCTGTGTTACAGGCTGATCTCGATATCCTCCGGGAAATCAAGGAATTATGGTCATCAATTACCAGAGACCCGAAGTTACATTCCTTTCTTACAGAGCTTCAGAAGAATCAGGATTTGCAGAAGAATAAGCTTATTATTTTTACTGAATCAAAAGAAACTGCAGAATATCTTGCCGGTCATATTAACACCAGGCTTAAGGGGGAGGTTCTTTCATACAACGGTTCATCAGGAGAAGCCGTACGGGATAAGGTTATTGAAAACTTTGACGCAAAGGTGAAACATAAAAAAGATGATTACCGTATACTGGTTTCAACGGAAGTACTTTCCGAAGGCGTCAATCTTCACCGGGCCAATGTGGTTATCAATTACGACATTCCCTGGAATCCTACACGCATGATGCAGCGCGTAGGCCGTATTAATCGTGTGGATACATCCTTCGACAAAATCCATACCTTCAACTTTTTTCCAACTAAACAATCGAACGACCAGATCAAGCTGAGAGAATCGGCGGAGTCAAAGATCAATGCCTTCCTGACACTCCTTGGAGGTGATGCTGCGCTTCTCACAGAAGGCGAACCTATTGGGTCTCACGAACTTTTTAATCGCCTCCTCAGTGCAAAAACCATTACCGGCGAGGACGAAACAGAAGAGAGCGAATTAAAGTATCTGAACATTATTAAAACCATTCGTGATGAGCATCCCGAAATTTTTGATAAAATAAAGCGCCTTCCAAAAAAGGCCCGTACCGCAAGGGAAAACAGAGAATATCACAATACGCTTTTAACTTATTTTCGTCGTGGAAAGCTGCAAAAGTTCTTCCTTGCCGGTAATGTCCGCGATGCCCGGGAACTTGATTTTTTAACTGCTGCCAAGCTTCTTGAGGCCGGGCGCGAAACAATTCGCCATAAAACAGGTTCAGATTATTATGAGTTGCTTTCCAGGAACAAGGAAGCATTTCTGTTTGCTACCAATGAGGAGATGCCTGAAATAACTGCACGAGGGGGTGGCAGGGATAGTGCCTCGCAACTACTGCGTATTCTGAAAGCGGTAATGAAAGACCGCCGTAAACTTACTGAAGACCAGGAGATATATGTTAAAAAGATTATGCTACGGCTGGAAGAAGGGGCTTTACCGAAGCAGACCGCCAAAGAAACCCTTAGGTCTCTTAATGAACTTAAGGGCGGCCTGGTTAACCCGTTAAAGGTGCTTGGGGTGTTGCAAACTTCCATATCTACAAGGCTGTTGGAAGAACATTTTGCCGCAGGTGCAGGTGCTAGAACCGGCAGGAGAGAAGTAATCCTGTCGCTTTATTTAACTGAGCATTAGGGGGGATTATGGAAGAAACAAAAATCGCATTATTCAAAGGTAAAGGGATTCGTAAAACCCTATACGAAAACGAGTGGTGGTTTTCTGTAGTCGATGTATGCGTTGTATTGACTGAAAGTGCAGACGCGGGAGCATATTGGAGAAAGTTGAAACAGAGACTAAAGGAGGAAGGAAGTGAAGTCGTGACGTTTTGTCACGGGTTGAAGTTGCTTTCGCCCGACGGACAGCACAGGGAGACGGACTGTGCCAATACGGAAGGCATTTTCCGTGTTATCCAGTCAATCCCTTCCCCTAAAGCTGAACCTTTCAAACGCTGGCTGGCCAAAGTGGGATATGAGCGTGTTCAGGAGATAGAAGATCCTGAGCTTGCTACAAAGAGAACCCGGCTTCTGTATAAGCTCAAAGGATACCCTGATGACTGGATTGAAAAAAGGATGCGCGGTATTGCCATCCGTGAAGAGCTTACCGATGAATGGCAGAATCGCGGAGCGCAGGAAAAAAGGGATTATGAGATTCTCACCGCTGAAATATCAAAGGCAGCATTTGGACTAACTCCAACAGAATACAAGAAACATAAAGGATTAAAACGCGAAAACCTCCGCGACCATATGGACGATTTTGAACTTATCTTTACTATGCTCAGTGAGCGGGCCACAACTGAAATCCACCGTACCGAAGATTCGCAGGGTATGAAAAAGCTCAAAGAAGACGCGAAGGCAGGTGGCGATATTGTCTCCAAGGCAAACTATTTAAGAAAACCTATGGAAAAGAAAAGGCTGCCGAAGAAAGCAAAGTAATGGACAGAGACCAGGCGCAAAGTATTGTCAGAGAAACATTGGAGAGCCCTTTCGACAAGGGCAGATTTACATATTTCATCAAGAACCTCCTTAACTCAATCGAAGAAGCCCCATTTTCCTATAAGGGTAATTTTATTCCAGATGCGTACGACCAATACATAAGTGTCCTTGAACGTATTGGCAAATATTCCGATGGTGAGCATAAGATTGACATCCTTGTGGTGAAGCTTAAAAAAGAGACTTCCATCGAACGTGCCCGCACCATGCAGAGAAATTTCATTGCTTGGTATCTGAACGGCAGCCGCGGCGGAGATATGAAAGACGCGGCGCTTGCTGCCTTTGTTTCACCCGATCAGGAAGACTGGCGATTTTCCCTCGTCAAGATGGACTATCGCGTTGAAGAAGGCAAAAACGGGAGAATGAAGATCAAAGAAGAATTCACCCCTGCCCGCAGGTGGTCTTTTCTCGTAGGCAAGAATGAAAACAGTCACACTGCACAAAGCCGGCTTGTTCCGATCATGGCCGACGATGAGCACGACCCAGCCCTTTCCCGGCTTGAAGAAGCCTTCAACATTGAAACGGTCACCAGAGAATTCTTTGAAAAATATCGTGAACTTTTTTTATGGACCAAAGAAGCCCTTGATAAGATTGTCTTTGAAAATCAGGCGGTCAAGACTGATTTTGAAACAAAGGGCGTCAACGCTGTTGATTTTGCCAAGAAGCTGCTCGGTCAGATCGTCTTTCTCTATTTTCTTTAGAAGAAAGGCTGGTTTGGTGTTGAGCGCGATGCCGACTGGGGCACAGGGCCAAAGAATTTTCTCCGTGAGCTTTTTATGGGCAAACACGGAACATACAATAATTTCTTCAATGAAATCCTCGAACCGCTCTTTTATGAAGCACTGGCGAGGGAGAGAGATGGCGATTTTTACAGCCGTTTCAACTGTAAAATTCCCTTCTTGAACGGCGGCCTCTTTGATCCCATTGGAGGCTATGACTGGGTACATATGGACATTCTTCTGCCCAACGACCTTTTTTCGAATGATAACAAAACCAAAGAAGGCGACAGCGGCAATGGCATCCTCGACATATTCGACCGTTACAATTTTACCGTTAAAGAAGATGAACCCCTTGAGAAGGAAGTGGCCGTTGATCCTGAGATGCTCGGAAAAGTTTTTGAAAATCTCCTGGAAGTAAAAGACCGCAAATCGAAAGGCACCTATTATACGCCCCGCGAGATCGTCCACTACATGTGCCGACAAAGCCTTATAAACTATCTCTATAATGAATTATCTGCCGGGGTTGTTGCCTACGAAAAAGTCGGCGAAGAGCAGCTTGACATGTTCGGCAATAAAGCAAAGACAGGACAACTGGATTTGACTATAGAATACATGTCGGGACCTGCCATTCCTAAAAAGGACATAGAAACGCTTATCCATTACGGTGAGCAGTTGGGTGAAAACGAAGCGACAGTGGAAGCAAAAGGCAGGGAAACCGATAGATACTCCTATCAGTTGCCTGAAAGCATCCGGCAAAATGCCCGGATCATAGATGACAAGCTTGCTGCCATAAAGGTTTGCGACCCTGCTATCGGGAGTGGCGCCTTTCCCGTGGGAATGATGGGTGAGATTGTCAAGACCCGTAATGTCCTCTCTGTCTTTATAAAAGAGCCTTCGCGGACAATTTACCATTTTAAGCGCCATTGCATTGAGAAATCCATCTATGGCGTTGATATTGACCCCGGCGCGGTAGAAATAGCAAAACTCCGTCTCTGGCTATCCCTTGTCGTAGATGAGGATGATATCCGGGAGATCAAGCCGCTGCCGAACCTTGACTACAAAATTGTCTGCGGGAATTCCCTTGGAAGCGTCAAAAGGGACGTACTGAACGATCGTCTTTTTGCCGAATTGGAAATATTGAAGTCGCACTTTTTCGACGAGACAAGCCCTGGAAGAAAAAGGGAGGAAAAAACCCGCATTGACGCATTGATCGCGAAACTGACAAATAACGATACCCATTTTGACTACAACATCTTCTTCAGCGAGGTCTTCGACCATCGGGAAGGTTTCGATATCATCATTGCCAATCCCCCCTATGTGCGACAAGAGGGGATAAAAGAGTTAAAACCCATGCTTTCTAAAGAGTTCGGTAAATTCTACTGCGGTACTGCCGACCTTTATACATATTTCTATAAACGGGGTATAGACCTATTGAAATCAGGCGGTCATCTCTGTTTCATCGCTCCCAACAAGTTCATGCGCGCAGGCTATGGGAAGAACACGCGGGAGTTGCTGACGGGCGTAGTTACGCCAAAGACAGTCATCGATTTCTGTGACCTGCCTATCTTCGATGCCACCACATATCCTTCAATCCTGCTTGTGGAAAAGCGTCGCCCCGGGCCGAAAGAGACAACCCTTGCCGCCACTTTTACCGACGCTTCACAACTGGAGCGGCTGGAAGAAGCCCTTGACAAAAAAGGTTTCTCCATGCCAGTTACGTCTTTGAGGAAAGAAGGCTGGGCACTTGAAAAGCCGGAAGTCTTATCCCTTATGGAAAAACTCCGCAAAGCCGGTACGCCTTTAGGTGAATATGTGAAGGGCCGGTTTTACCGGGGCATATTAACCGGACTTAACGAAGCATTTGTCATTGACGAGACAACGAAGAAGCGGCTTATTGCTGAAGACCCGAAAAGCGCAGAACTAATAAAACCCTGGCTCCGGGGACGGGATATCAAGAGATGGAAGGCGGAATGGGCAGGGTTGTATCTTATTACCATCCCAAGCAGTGCCAATAGGGATTGGCCCTGGTCAAATGCAAAGACAGAAAAAGCGGCGCATGACGTTTTTGAGCAACACTATCCTGCCATCCATTGCCACCTTACGCAATGGGAAGATAAACTGAGAAAAAGGGACGATCAAGGCAAATACTGGTGGGAGCTGAGGTCATGCGCGTATTATGAGGAGTTTGAAGGGCCAAAGATTATTATCCCTGCAATCACGAGTGGTGTTGAATATGCTATGAATAGAGATGGATTTTTTTCTAATGATAAGACCTCGATCTGTGCTTGTGACAATCCCGAATATGTTTGTGGGCTGTTGAACTCAACTGTTTTATGGTGGTTTATCAAACAGCTTGCCGCTACTCGACGTGGAGGATACTATGAATTCAAACCTATGTATGTCGAACAACTTCCAATGCTGCCTGCCACCCCATTCCAGCAAGCCCCCATCATCGCCCTCGTCAATCAAATACTCGTTGACCCTGACTCCCCCGACGTCTCCCGCCTTGAAGCCGAGATCAACAACCTCGTCTATCAACTCTACAACCTCACTCCTGACGAAATCGCCATTGTTGAGGGTAAAAGAGGCAAGCAATAATGTTTTGGTTAGATGATGATTACAACAGCCCATTTAACGGTGCCGACATATATCTGGAGATTGACAAGTTCCAGGACTCATGCGGTAAACTGAACATTAAAGCAAATGACAAAGCGCTGGAGGCATATGACAAGCACGGGCTGATATGTCCGCTTTACCGCATAAACAGACCAAAGGATTACCTGCAAACAATATTTGAGCAAACATATGGGCCTCAGGATGTTAAGGTGGTTTCAGTGCCTGATGAGCATGGAAATCTTTTGCAATTTGAATATGAGGAGTTAAACCGGTGGCACATAGAAATATTGCCCGAATTTGAAATAACGTTAAAGGAAGGCCATCCGCTTGATCAAGCCCACAAAAGAGGCGAATGTTTTGTCGAAGTCCCATCAAAGGACACATTTAAAGACTGGAAAGAATATGAGCTTAGGCTGCAAATGACAGTCGATGGAGCATCTATCAGACATATGGAATCAACTGCCAGACACTTCTATGCCCCATGGCAGATTTACTTAATTGAGGAGGCCAACCAGTGGCATACCCGTACGATCAACGTTCTCGTGCCTCTTGGCGAAAATGAGACATATATCCTGAGCGAAACTCCCCGAAAGCTTTCGCTTACGGACTGGCAGGAACAGTTCAAATCCCTCTGGGTATATCGGTTCAAGGAGAGTCTTCTTTTCAGAAAGACTTCTTATTTTGTAAAAGAGAACATTCTGGAGGAAGATGATGCGAAAAGATTTTACAGTGATCGTAGTAAAATAGCGGAAACCATAAGCAACCAACATTCATATGAGTCATGGATAGGCTTTCTTAGGACGCTATGCGGTCTCTACTTCAATTATCGGGGAAGGGAGAAATATAAACTTTCGAATGAGGTAAAGAAGGACATAAGTGAAACAGTCAGCCTTTTGAGGTTTGGATTGGGGAAGAAATACAGGGATATAATCAATGATGTAGGGATGATCCTTGGCGGACAAGAGTTCTTCTACGTTCCACCCCTTGAGAGGATATATCCGGAATATGAAAGCTTTTTAAGAAGAGAAACAAAATCATCTTTGGATAGCGTTCTGGAAGACTATAACAAAGAAGTTCCTGCTGTTTTAAAACTTGGTCAGGGCGCTGTTGATGACATTATAGACCACGCATTCAAGATAGGGAATGAGACACTCCTTGTTTCAGTCATCGGCATTAATAAAGAATACTTCTCGCCATCATATTTCGGTGAAGAAGGAATCTGGTCCTACATGCGGTCACTTGCGGTAGCTGTTGAATCATGGGTAAAAGAGATAGCAAGCAAGAATGATTTCAGGCCAGCTATTGTGTTTTTGGCGACCGGAGATTTTGACTCATGTTGTGATCAATTGCAGAAGAAAGTAGGGAAGACAAACATGGATGTTCAAAGCTACGTTGAGTTAAGGCAATTTCTTGATGAACTCAAGACCGTGAAATTCATAAAAAAATCAAAGGATTTGACATGGATGAAATATTTAATCAGGGCTTATCTCATAAGAAACTATGTTGCCCACCATACAAAACTGGAGCCTGAATTGTTTGGAAAAAACTTAATAGATTTGTATAGATCATTGTTGTTTTTAGTGTTTTTTTCATGGAAATCGAAATGAGAATCTATGACTATAGTCCTGTATTAAATCCAAATCGCTACCTTGCCTATCAACTTTACAGCCTCATAGCCCAAGAGATCGAAATGATTGAGGGGGATAGTTATGTCAGATAATTTTTTCTATCAAAAGAAGGAATGGTCAAAGTACAAAGACTTAATTCTTGGTTATTATTTAACCCCATATCTGGAAAAAGTTAAATATCTGAAGAAACCAATACTCATCATAGATTGTTGTGCAGGACCAGGGTTGTTTGATGATGGATCAGACGGCTCGCCGCTGATAATTGCCAAACATGTTAAGACCCTATACGATAAAGGGGTTAATATAAAAGGCTTGTTTCTGGAAAAGAAAAAGAAATTCTTTGCCAAGCTTCAAAATAATCTCGGACCATTCAGTGCCTATGCTGAAGCCAAACATATAGATTTTATGGGTTACCTTGAAAACGTACGATCGATGGCGAAGAACAGCACTATTTTTCTCTATGTAGATCCATATGGAATAAAAGAACTTCTATTCTCTGAACTTTCCGAAATTTACAATGCAATAATGGAACACAATTCGAGTGTCGAAGTATTGCTTAATTTTAATAGTCCTGCATTCGTTAGATGCGCGCTGGTTGCTCTTAAGATGGATACAAAAGATTTTGATGTCGAAATAGATGACGATTTTCTCGATGAAATTATTTTTAATGTGGAGGGCATGACAACGGACCAAATGGATGCAATAGCCGGTGGTAACTACTGGAAAAGCGTGGTGTCCGATCTGAGCCTTTCTTTCTTTGAGAAAGAACAAAAAGTTACGGAATTCTACATGAAGCAAATGAACAAATATTTCCCAAACGTTTGCAATTTCCCGATACAAAAAAAGTACGGACAACTACCAAAGTACAGGCTTATTTACGGGACAAGGCATGAAGATGGTATTCTACTTATGAACGATACAATGTATAAAGCACGAGAACAGTTTCTGAACAATGAATTTGCCGATGGGAGACTATTTGACACGCGACCGCATGAAGAATTAAAAGATATATCATTGTTCACAAAGCGTCTTTTTGAAATAACCGAAGAAAATAAACCTATATCGAGAAAAGATTTGAAAATAAAAGCTATGCAAGAGTTTTTTTGTTGTTATAATAGCAGCGATTACTCAGAGACTATTAAAAAACTTCTCATTGGATCAAAAGGAATGAAATTATACAGCCACTCTGGGAAAACAAGGATTAACGATGATGTGTTGCTCTCGACAAAGCCTTTTACATAATCACGACGAAACCTCATTAGTTTCTGAACTCTGGGCTCTCCGTGACAAATGCGACAAGAAAAGGGCCGAAGAGATTGCCGAACGGTCACTTATTCCTCTCAAATGGATTGACAAAGCGCCGTCCCCCAACGGGGAGAAGGGTATCGAAAAGCTCCTGGCCGAAAGAGGGGTACTCCTGCTTCGCAATCGAACTAGTCCTTTTATTGAGCAATTTCAACACCCCATCGGGCGGTGCGCCAAATTCTACAAACTCACCGCTTACAACAACTGTAACTTCTGGTGTGAATACTGTTATCTCTATTTGACGTTTCGCACAAATCCTATTTCGGCACATTTTGTAAATTATGAAAAAATGTTCAAAGAGATAGTTGCCTTTGATAAGAGCGATATACCAGAAGTGTTACGGGTACTTAATCTTGGAGAGTTATGTGATCCTTTAGCTGTCGAGAATGTAACTGGATTTGCGGAAAAACTCATACCATTTGTGGCAGAAAATACCACGAAAACAAAATTACTCTTTCTCACCAAGAGTGATAATATTGAAATATTGCGACATCTACCCCATGGTGGAAAATCAATAATGTCCTTCAGTGTCAACACCGATAAAGTCTACAAAAACCTTGAGCACCGCACGGCATCGCCAGAAGCACGATTGCTTGCCGGGCAACAATTACAAAAAGACGGATATGAGATTCGCTTGCGCTTTGACCCCATTATCATTTATGAAGGATGGAAAGAAGACTACCTTGCCCTTGTGGATAATATCTTCCGCTATGTTAAGCCCAATCGTATTACTATGGGCGAATACAGACCATCTAAGGGTCTGGCAAATCATATCCGTTCTCGCTTCCCGGAATCTGCTCTGTTACAGATAACAAATGGACTTATCAGCGATGGCGTGAAGCTTAGGTATCCGGAGAAGAAGCGCGTTGCCGCTTTCCGCGCCATACTTGATAGGATAAGACAACACGATTCAGAGGTTAAAATCAGCCTGTGCAAAGAGAGTCCTGCGATATGGAAACAGTTGGATATGAAGTTAAACGGGTTATACTGTAATTGTTTGGGTTAGCAAAAGCCTCATCATCTACAAGAAAAAGGATAATATTGAGATAGGTGCGGACAATATGATCAAAAAGTTGAAATAACTAATTTTACCAATGTTTTTATTATGACCTGCCCACAAGCACTGTACACCAGGCTGTAAACTAAAATTTTAAAAACATGGTAAGCATGGACATCGCTTCATGATATATAATTGATTGATATAATGGTAAGTCTTTGATTTTGTTTGAAATGGGGAAAGTGCCAAAAGTGTCTCATAACCCTTTTCTCCCTATTAGCCGAACTTGAAATGGACCTCATATCGGAGAGGACAAAATCTGCCCTTAATGCAGCTAAAATAAACGGGAAAATCCTCGGAAGGCCAAAGGGCAGAACATCTAAAAGCATGCTTGGTGGTAAAGGATGAGATACGGATACTCATGCAGAAGAAGGTAAGCAGATCGGCTATTGCAAGGATACTGAATACAAGCATCCTCTGGATCAATTACAAACTTATATTTATTATTCCTTTTTGATTTTACTTTTGTGTTTTTAGAAAAATCATTTTTTTACTCCATGAGTTTCCTCCTTACAGATCACGCCTACGTGTTACATTGCTCTGTTTGCTATTTCCCAGCATCCTCTTTTCTCTGCCTTCTCTTCAGAATGATAGCTACGGCTTCTTTGGTGTGTATATGCGTGGTAAATATCTTTGAGAGAAAATGACCCATCAATACCCTGCAGATTCTAAAAATGAATTTAATTTCCTCCGGCATCATAAACACAATTTTCCATTTGACAGCGGATAGAATCTGGTGCCAAGGCGACACATTCTCCTTATATGCTAGTGGTTTTGCCACTTGACCATCGATGGGATAGGAAGCCAGAATACTATTTTTGACATTTTTATTCAGCGTTAAATACCCTCCTATGTTCAGATGTAGCCGTTACTTGATATCCCTCGGTGGCTATCTTCCTGGCAACATTCATCTCTTCATCAGAAACTACTTTGGCAAGAAATCTATCGAAATGGGGATCAACAATTCTGCTGATCCAATCAAACAAAACCGATTTTACTTTGAGTGAATTCTTCGCAAATCTCAAACACCGGCTGCACCTCTCGGTTTTCCACTTGGGGTTCGATTTATCAATTGCATAGGCGGTTGCACAAAATGCAATTATCCATTCAAAAAGTTTGTGTATAACAAAAAAACATGCCGATCTCTTTTTGGCCAGTTCGACAAGCATCAATGTGCATTTTTTGCAGACAACGCTTTTTGGATCTGCCTTGTTTCTGTCTTCAACACTGTCTGTCTTTTGCGTACCGCCTGTTGGAATATTTTTCACATTGATAGTCTCCTTATTCTGGTGAAAAAAATACTTCTCCGTGAGATCCATAATCCGCCTTGCGATCTCCACAGGGGGTTCCGGAACTTTTTTGAAACTTGGGAAACACCCGGGATCAACGCTAAAAATTTGTCCATGTTTGTCTACCACAAGATCGAGATCTCCCCACTCAATACCTGTTGCTTTCTTGAAGGCGCCAACCACCTGGACCAACTCCTCCCAAACGGAAGCGGGTCTCATATTTACGTCGTCTCCAACGTTAGGGTCCTTTTCGAAGCAAAAGATATCATCTCCAATAAAATCAACACGATAATGCCGTCCATTAATAAACTGTTGAATGTATATCGGCCTTCCGGGATCATCGGCAAGTTTATGGAATTCAGACCAGTCTTGAATTAGCGTTAAATTTTTACCTCCTGAACTTGCTATTGGTTTGACAATAAATGGCAACGGAAAGTCCTGATACCGTGCGAGATTGCCCTTAAGGTTATAGGTAGACTTTGGGTGAAGGATCTTTGCCCTTTCCATAAGCTGATCACAAAGTGGACGGATTCGGATGGCCTCCGCGACGAGAGGATCAGGGATTACTTTCGCACCGTGGCTCTTAGCCCGATACCCCGCATTCAGAAATTTTGGCTTTTTTGTCTTTAACACCACTAAATCGAATAATTCCAAGCTTGTTGCCTCAAGGAAGTCTCCATTGAACACTTGAACTTCATATGCACGCTCTTTCATCACGCAGACAAGGCCCTTTGTAAATTCATTATTCTTTTCTGCCAACAGTGCAATTTTTGTCATGAATTTCCTCCATTTGATTTAATAATTGGTGGTTCAGCCTTTACATTGTTTCTGGAAAGGTGTGCTTCTTCAGGACACAATCCTTTTCGAAAACACTTAGGTTTTGATCCTTTTTTTCGATATCTTTCTAAACACATGCAACACATTGCGCTCGGCAAAATGTAGGGGCATAATTTTGTGCATGGGCAAATACCCGTGTTTTCACTCTTTCGAGGACATTTAAAACGGCGCCCATGAGCAATGGAGATATCTTTCACGGGATTTCTTCGGAACATAATACTGGCCAATACAAAATTGCCTGCCCGTCTTGCTATGGATAAACAAATGGGGACAGCATTGGTTTGAATCGATTCTTTAATGCAAAGGCAGCAGACACCTTTACATCTGAACCTTACAGCATTCAGTTTTTTCATGAGCCTGCCACATGTATATATTCATGAACATATCGTTATAAAAACACGTGCAATTTTTTGATGTTGCAAGCCGTTTTCTTACATAGTTGAATGTATTGCCATTCCATATTTCTTTAAAAGATTGCTTTCTAAGATTGCCAACATGTTGAAGCTGCTCCACGCAGGGATATACATCACCTGTAGGGGTAATTCTTACGACCCAGTGTCCGGCTAAACATGGTAGATGACAGAAACGTTTCGGATCCTCTAAATAGTCAGGCATCAAGGCATTATAAAAATTTTTGTCCAGGCCCGTATCGTGGAGAATAGATTTCAGCTTACCGATAGATGATACGATCTGTAAACCATCGGTCAGCCGATACAGGTTGTGAGAACCATTGTGAAGAGGCTGTAAGAGAATGCTATCTACAACTTCGTTCCAATAAGAGACAAAAAAAGCAATTTCGTCAAGGTTATCTTCATGAAGTAACATTCTGCAGGAAATAGTTGTGCCATCTTTGATTCTTTTTTTTATGATTGATCTAATGCCTAATTCAGCATGCTGAAAAAGACCTCTTACACCTCGCATTTTATCATGGCTCTCTGGTTTTCCATCCATACTGACTATGATATGATCAGTATGAGCATTTATAAGTGCGTCAGACCTTTCAGCCAACAGAGCGCCATTTGTACAGATACTTACGCAAAGACCAAGCTTCTTGATATAGCGAATAATATCAGGAAGATCCTTGACAAGGAGCGGTTCTCCGCCTGCTATGCATATAAAGCGGGTGCCTGCTTCTGCTAACTCCTTGATGATACGGAATATCTCATCTGTGGTCAGCTCGTCGTGTAGCTCTTGCTGTGATCTGCCGCAATGCAAGCATCTGGCCTGGCAGCGATACGATAGGTCAATAGCAGCATACTTCGGACCGGTGTTTAAATTCAATCCACAGTAAGGCGCAATAGATGAGATAGCAGCCCTTGATAACTCGGAAATTCCTTTTATAGTTCCTGTTTTTGCCCTAATGTAACTGAGGGCAGCGGTCCATTCATGGCCATTTTGATATTTACGAAGCGGATTGTTCCGGTTGTTTTTGCTCATATCGCCTCCTTATACTTGGTGGATTCGGCACAGAGAATCTTCGTACCGGAATTGTCGATGTTGGTAACCATGATTTCATGTCCATACTTCCGCCAGGTGTTCACGATGGAAGGTGTGTTTGCCTTAGCGACCACGGCGGCAATGGCAGGCCCTTTGCCAGAAACCCCGGCACCTAACGCTCCTACCCTGAGGGCTTCAAAGACTGGTTCTGAAGAATAGCCAAAATGGGGGGCATGCAGTAGCCCAGAGAGTGTCATGGCGGTGAACACATGTCCCGTAGCGGCTATTCTGTAAAGCTTCTCAATAAGGTGTTTATGAACTTTTAAGGCCTCTCTAGATCCGGTAGGCACCTGCCTTGTCTCTTTAGGCGGCGCTAGGATAATGACATCCAAACCGCTATCGTCTAAATTCTCTCTATGTAGGAGCCTGCGCGACCCGCAATCGGCAAACACTAGCCCTCCACAAAGGCTGGCAAAACCGTCATCAACACTGCCAAATGTGCTTACACCCGTATCAATCTCTGCGCTCCGAGCAATCGCCATTATATGGTTTGTTCCCAAATCCAATCCGAGGGCGTCGGACGTTGCCATCACAGTGGCGTTCGCAAGAGAGGAACTGCTCTTTAAACCCCGCTCGATCGGTAGGTCGAAATCGATATCGATCTTCGCATCGAAGGAGCGATATGCTGACGTTAGGCCTGTGGTCTTTCTAAAGCACATTTCAACGAGACGTGTCCCCTTGTCTGAAGAGTAACTGGATGCAATCCTAATCCTCGTATCACCCGATGATATAGGCTTCAGAAGGACTGTCACCGTTTGTCCCAGCCCTATAGCAAATGCCACCCCCTGTCCTGTTGAGTATGAGTTGATGACGGAACATGCTCCTGGCGCACGTGCCGATCCAATCCTGACACCATCTTCTTTCTGATCTCCTCTGTTTATCCTTATTCCCATCGAATCACCTCCTCCATAAACTTGCTCAAATTCGATAACACATCACATGCCAATAGAACGATCTGTTTACCACATAAACAAAGGCCCGGGGTTAGAGATAAAAGCAACCTACTCTCTTCCCCCGGGCCTTTGTTTCCTGTTCCCCGGAACCTCAAGCTATGAATTAAGATCTACTCAGTCATTTTTCGGACAGTCTTTACTGAGTTCGTTCTGTATTTTAGCCCAAACTTATTTTCGACAGCAGATAGTGTGACCTCGCCGTGGCCAAAAAGTCGCAACCATTGTACAATATCCGCAAATAGAAGATACGTGCGTGCCTCCGCATCTGCACCTACCTCGGACCTCAGTCTTTCCATTTCTTGTTCTAATATCTCCTTTTCCTTCGCCTTCATATTTGCTCCTTTAGAAGACACCGCGATTACTTGAACGCCCTTGCATAGTCACGCAACCACAACAATATCTTTTCCTTTCATGCTTTGTCATTCCCGGATCCTTCACTGAAATCATCGGAAAGTAACCTCTATGCCACTTTTAAAGCGTATCATCAAGAAAACGGTGGGTCACTAACATTGTCCTAACAACAAAAATCTATCATTTGTCACCTAAGGAGCAATTCAAAAGAGGTCGGTTTGATGTTGCAGAAGATCAACAAAAGAGGTTTGAGCTACACATATACCACAAACAACAGATATAAAATTCAAATGCGGCGGCTCCAGAAGCCAGATCTGAGAAACATTTGTTTGGTATCCTCCTGTCGATTGGACAAGCACACAGTGTCAGTAGATAAGTCAAATACTTCAGGTACACGTAAGTGAAGGTGTATCTCGCTTACACCGTCTATTATTTTTTTTCCCGGGTCCCTCGAAGGATGCTGGTGAATGAGCATTGCATGATTTGTTTTCTCCGTAAAAAGCCGATTCAGATCACGGCAACTCTGAACATTATCCTGATCGGTGCTTATTACTTCACAGGACCAGTCCGTCTTACCTCTTGGTTTATCCGGGTCGAGAGCCCACTGAATGAGACGGTATGAATGTCTGGGCCGCCGGACATATTCCTCAGGAGAAGGGTCTGGTTCACCAGCCCTCGTAAAGGCAAAACTCATCTCTGTTCCATCATCTGAAGGAATTAAGACATGCATTATAAGATCAACAGCGCTCCACACGGATTTCAAAGTCTTCTTGATGGAATCTGTGTAACCCTTACGGAGCGAATTCTTACTGAGCGTGTAAGAATTTGAGTAAATTGGGGATGCGTTTATCTCAGACAGGAAATCCTGTGCATCGGGCAGATCGTGATCATCAGCACGTAGTTCCGAGAATATTAGAATAGGTACCCCTGGCAAAGTGGCAGGTTGTCCCTCCAAACGGTAGCCTTGAAGCCCGGAGCGGATAGCTTCATATATGTGAACTCCCTGGTCGCGTTGTCCTTTAAAAACTAAATCAAGCACAATCAAGTCGTATCGATTCCTGCAAAACAATTCCAGCCCTCTTGGTTGAAGTGCCCGCGCATTCCAGGTCTGTGCAAAATCTAGCCTACAATTTCTAGCGATTTCATCCGATAGCTCTTTAAACATTGCTTCCAACGCCGACCTATCACTCGGGCTCAGGTCGTCATCCAAGATAAGCACATTTATTGTTTGGTCAGTTTGCTTCATGGTGAAGTCCATTCCTTTCATTCAGGTAAACTCTCGTTGACAACAATTCTTCGATCACCCCAAGAACGTCTTTTAATTTAGAGGGCCACTTATCTTCCAGCAACTCGTCAACCTTCCTGATAAGCTCTATCGAAGCATAGTCCCCTAAAATGAATCTGATTTGTCGGAGTCCTTCCATATATTTATCGATATCATCCGGAGATGACCGATATCTCGAAAACCCGTGAAACACTCTCAAGATTAACTCTGACGGCTGACAGTAATGGCGAATTTGCATCTCCGCCCTCTCATGGGTAGATTCCGGCACAACAAGAGTCGGCCAATCTGGCGGCATTTTTCTCTCAATCCGACAAAGAATCTCCGGCACATGACCGAACTTAATAATACTTGATTCGAGCCACCAGTAACTCCACGGACCCTGAGTACTTACATCATCGCTGAAAAGATCTAGAACATCGGGACGTGGTACACCATAAAAACATATAGGGCTAAGAATTTGAGCTTGTTTCCGGATTGAAAAAAGGGCGTGGCTGACCAACTGTTCACTGCTTATGCGCCATGCAACGAGAACCGGATCCGGTCTTGCACCAGGTTTTGTTTCACGTATTTCTTTCCATGATGACTCTGTATATACGTGATAAGCCTTATCATCACTAAGAAACAAGATTGCCAGAGTGCTTGCCAGTTCCCAGTCTCCCTTTTCTGATACCACAGCCACAAACTTGCCTGTCGCAAACTTGCGCATTGTCATTTAGGGCACTCCGACTCAGTTCCTTGAAGGTTGCAGGAACTGCACTTACTTCTACCCGAAATCGTTCGTGCCAGACCTCCTAACGATGTTTCTCTGAACTTCTCCGGCATGGCTTCACCGGCCTCTCGAAGAACCCATAGCACTTCATCGGGGAGGATGTCCGACTTCACGCCTTTATATGCAGCCACACCTGCGATGAGTGCCTCTGCAGCCTTCATGCCAGAACGTTTAATACATGGTGTCTCTACCTTGCCTCCAACTGGATCGCAGATAAGACCTATGGAATTCTTAAGCGCGAGAGCCACTGCATTCATAACCTGTTCTTGATTATTGCCATCCCCCAAATAATCGCAGACGGCAGCAGCAGCCATTGCCGCCCCAACTCCTGTTTCCGCTTGACAGCCTAATAAGGCTCCCGCTGTCGGCACCACGTTGTTGATAATCAGCCCAACCATTCCCGATACAAGCAGCGCGCCCTCGAGCTTTTCAACCATTCTCCCGTCCAATTTCTCGAGCTTGTCCATCAGGCTATGTGGCTCGAGCTTCAGCTTATACTCCTCATCTGGGTCCTCAAGCAATTCAATAAGGCTTGCTATGATCTTATCGTTAAGAGCCAGAGCAAAGAGGGCTCCTGGAAGTATTCCGCATGCTCCAGCGGTAGGGGCGGCAATGATTCGTCCCATTCTGGCATTTTGTTCCTGGACCGCGAGCGAGAAGGCATAAGCTCGCCAAGCTAACCCAAGAGACTCATTCTGTGTTTCGAGAGGAATAGCCGCATCGTCATAGAGCTTCTGCGCCAAGTTCTTGCTATACCCTGAGTGGGCCGTCTGTCCTGGATCCAATTTCAGACCTTCCAAGATTGAGAGCAACATAACCCCAAGAACACCACGTAAGCTCAACAACATCTCCACACCATCGGTGGATAACGTCTCACTTTCCTTCGGTTTTTGAATGGACTCCTTGTTACGTCCAGACAAACTCATCTCGTATTTTTTAGCTTTCTGCTTAATTGTTCCTTTGTTCCTAAGTGCTAAGCCCTCAAGCGTTGTGACTAATTCCGGAATAACAGAATCTTTCATGCTTTCCATGGTAGCTCCTACGCTGAAAAGCGGGCTCTCATTCTGATCTCTCATTTCTGTTATGTCCAGTTCTGTAGAACCCTCTTTGGAATAGATGAAGATTTCCTTACACCCGGAGAACTGTTTCCTATTCTCATTTAGCATATCCTCAGAAAACTGTTGGGAAAATTTTGTGCCATTGGCATTCATCTCCATTCCGCTTATCTGAACATTTCCTCCGCCCCAAGAGCGGCAAGCGAGGCGCCCAAGTTCCTGCCCCTGCTCGCCTTTTAAACGGAATTGAATTGTGTTAGGGTGTAGTTCGGAAGGGCGGTTTTCACCCCAAAGTAGTCGAATCTCTTTTACCCCGATTGAGTTATCCTCCGGCCATGTTCCTATTTCAATTTCGCGTATTTGGGATTCTGGAGACTTTATCGGGAAGAACGCGAGCCGCCCATTTGGAAGATCCTTGCTCGATGGCAACTTGCCTAGTAGTCCGGTTAGAACAGCGTGATCCGATCCATGGCCCCTCCCTGTCGTCCGGAAAGATCCAAGCATCTCGATGTCAAGAGACAGGTTGCTTCCTGCCAGCCCATTCTTTCCAATTCCCTGAATCCAGTTCCTACACAATCTCCCTATCCGGCAAGCGCCCGCTGTATGAGAACTCGATGGTCCTACCATATCTGGTCCGACAATATCAAATATGCTCAGAGGTGAAAAATCTGAAACCACCATGAAATGCAAGTCGTCGGAGAATCCCATCAAGGCCTGACCCATCTCCCTCCCGGTCATTCCGTCAGTTGAGATTTCGAAAACAAAAGCAGAAATGTTATTCGAAGGACTCATTCTATCGCGTTCCTTATATTGACATTCAACCCTGAGTTTTCTATTCAGGGACCTCATAAAAACAGCGCACAATCTCTGTTTCAACTTATCTGCGTAAAAGTAAATATCTTGCTCTTGTGCCTCGGCTGGCGTTCTCATTGCTATCGCTACACGATAAATGTTGTCGTCAAATGCAAGTGGGGCGAAGACGAACCGTCGGTTCTTCTGAAGAACCTGCAGGGCGAGGACTGCTACATTGCACGGTTCGTCTTTGATACGACCCTTCGAAGCTTTGCATAACGCTTCAGCAAGTTTCTTTGCTATGGTCAATGCACCCTGGATATCTTTCGGCCCCAAAAATTCTCCTATGTATGCAGCCAGCGTTATTTCTTGGACAGATTGTACGCCCGCAAAATTAGCACACCAATCATCGAAGTCGGGATCCGAGACCCATTGTGCCAGGAATTCAAGATCTGCATATTGAGCATCGTCAACGAGGATGGCACGGCCAAGTTCAACAGTGCTTTCCAAAGTCAGGTCGTGTTTGATTCTAGGGATCTTGATCTCATCTACGTTCCAGTGTTTATAGAGGACCTTTCTGATTGTGGATTGCCACTCTTTGGGTACAACTGAATCCGCCTTAGATTCTTGCCTTTGATTCAAATCTCCGTATTGTTGCATAAGGTAGGCGTCCGGTCTCTTGCAAAGATAGCTTACGGCACCCACGTCTCTGAAGTCATTGATTATATTTACAAATCCCCATCGAGAGGCAACAATAACAGGCGTTCCGGGAAGAAGTTGCCTCAAAGCTTCCAAGTACTCACGAGTGACATTACCATATCCTTGCCATCCAAAGTCAATGTCAAGTATTACTAAGTGTGTCGGCCCTTCTCCGGCAGATTCTTTGATTTTATCTTTTGCTCTATCAAGAAGCACTCTAGGCGATGTTATCTCTATAAATTCGTTATCCACTCTGGGAAGGCCTGTCAAGAAAGCAAATGACCAGGGTTCCAAGGCGGCCATTCGATCAAACCAGGGGAATAGTAGCGGATAGAAATCGTCAATCACCAATATACGGAAAAGGTTTCTACTTTTACTCCCTAGATGAGGAAACAATTGAAGTTCATCACAAGCAATATGGAACTCTTTAATCACATAGTTTGCCAATGCTAAGATTTCCTTCCGGTCTTGATCGACGCTTCGGAACTCATCTGCAAGATCAGGAGATACAGGGTTTGACATTGGCCCTATGTAGTTTTTGATCTTTCCAACTTTGACTCCGCAGATATTTTTTGTGTCATCCATCATGGCATCCCGCAAGTGATCCCTGAAGTCCCTTAGCTTGTCGGCGCCATCTTTACTCTCTTGCGAAAATTCTTGAAAACCGTCTTGTAGAGATTCTATCAGTTCAAAGAGACGTAAAGGACCGGCCAAGGAGCGGCCACCTTCATAATTTGTGCTTTCCTGATGCAGTTGGTCAACCTTATTTCTTACCAGATCAAAGAAATAGGGAATTAGGTCCCTAAATGGTGCTTTCATAACAGTTGTAGCTGCACCTGTTGGGGTTGAATCTTTATCTGCCACTTTCTTAAGAGTTTCCCATATATCGAACTTAGGATTTACACTTACTATCTCCTCAATCGAGATATACTTAGAATTTTGCAAACAGCGCTGCTTTATGAATGCACCGATAGCCGAAGCATTCGGTACTAATCTACGAGCAACTTCAATTTCCCCAACCCCCAGATATTTATCATATGTTTTCATTATAATGACCCCCTAACTTGTTGGGAAGAGTTGTTCAAGGAATTCTTTATCTTTCATAAGACGTTCTTGAGTGAGTCTCCATTTCATTCCCAAAATTTTTGATGTCTCCTGAAACGTGTTGCCATAAATTGCATCAATTTTTCCCAGTATCCAGTCGATGGCGAGCCATTTCAGACTTGGATCAAAAGTCAATGATTGCCCAGTAAATAGATCAACAAACTCTAGCGCATCATGGATTTCTTCTGGATCGTAAGGTTTCCGTGACAGGAAGTCATTTCCGAAGTGTTGGAAGAAAAAATTATGACACTTACCAAAATCGCGTTTGGTCCTTTCGATCCTTCCTGGACCAGCTAAGTCGAAAACTATCTTCTTCTTGTTTTCAATAACATCCTTTTCATCAAGGTTGTCTTTCTTAAGTGTCTGATCACACCAATCTCGAAATTCCTGATGATATGTGCCACGAAATCCATATTGTACCCCGATGTTATAAAGCCTTGGATCTTCCGAAATAAGCCAAACAAGGATCCGTTGGGACCCACTTTGATAGACTTCATTTGCTTGTTTACACCACTCCTCAATTTCTTTTTCATTGTATTTTGCTCTTGCTGTATGGAGTATAATAGCATGCGGTAGGCTATTATGATGTTTGCATTCTTCAAAAAAGCTCTCATGGATCGCTTCAGGCTTGTTCACACCAAACAACCTGTATCGCTCTCGGTCATCGCTTGCCGGATTAGCATCATAGATCACTACCTTATAACCATCAATAGGTTCTTGAGGTACCGTTGGGCCAGTCAAACTCTGCAGTTCACAATTCTGCAGTAACAAGAATGCCACTTGGGTCTCCTCTCCATTGGTAGGTAGCGGCATATCAAGAATCTTCTCAGATGCGTTTACCTCTTTTTGTAATGTTTTCAAATCTTCAATAACTGCCTGGGCAGCACTCTTCCATGTTCCATCTTCTGCTATTTTATCTGGCTCAGTTATACCATCATGTCCAAGAAGGTAAAGTCTTAGTTCGCGATCCTGCACGTATCCCCTTTGTGCTTGAAGGGTTCTCATCATGACTCGGATGCCCTGCCCGGCCCCCTCCTCTTTGCCTGCTATGCCAGGAGTTTTTGTTTGGTAGATCTCGAAGGGAAGTTTGTGGTTAATGTAGTTCCTAAGCTCCCCTTGTATGCCATGTGGTTTATTGTCCCAAAACAAAATTCCAGCTGCTCTGTGATTGTTTTCCAAATCACAAATGTGAAATGTAACGTTGATCCGCACTGCGGATTCGCTTTCCTCATTGACTACGTATTTTCCATCCACTCCTTTGTATACTGCGGCATGCTTAAAAGCGTTATGCACCAATACTTCTAAGATTGTTTCTATCACCCCAGGCAAAATATCAATAAATAAAGGACTCTCCTCATGCCATGGAACGCGATGCGCAAAAAGACGCAAACGTCTCCAATACGCGGCCTCTTTACCACCGCATAACTTTAGATCATCACTTTCTTCTGGCAAGTAAGTCCACATTTGCATCCCAGGTAATGTGAGGAAAAGATCAAAAAGGTTCCTCATGGTCACGTGGTGGCCTGACGATTTACGTTGATGCTCCGATGACTTAGGCGCTAAAATATCAATTCCTGATTGCATACCGGCAATTCTCTGCCTAGTGATCATGCCCGTCTTCTGAAACTTTAAATAATGCCACCTGTCTTTGATCTTTTTTGGATTAAGGTCTTTAGGCAAGCCATACCTCTCATCCCTCGGAATCAACATTTCTCCGTAGAAATCACTGGAACCCAGGTTGTGCTTGGTGAATGCATGTCCAAATTCCCGGAAATAGTCAGAGAAAACTTCGAAGGTCGCAAGTTGATTTGCAAGTTTGCCAGACATACTCGACGCCTGCCGCGCAAGCTTGACAAACCTTGAGCGAGAGAAGACGGCATCAATTCCTGGAAAAAGAATGTTTGTCAACCATTCTATGACGTCATCCGAAAGTGCACGATGTGCCTGCTCACAAATTAACGACCGGGCAATTGCCATAACTGTTTCACTTAGCCCAAGGACAGACATGAAAGCAATCTCGGCAATGTGCGATAATTCAACTTCCAGAATATCGGAGCAAAACGCTAACTTAGTCTTTTTGCCGTTGGCATCAATACGGTACTCTTGATTCACCCGGTAACGAGATTCCTCCAAATCTGGGTCAAACAATCTCGTCTTGCCAGATAGACAGCAAAGACCGAAACCGAGCCTTTGTTCTGGATACCAACGTATTGGAAAAACTAGTTTGTCCTTCGGCAGGCTCTCATCAAATTCTCTGATTGCTCCCGTGAGTTTATCTGCCCGGCTTTTTTCTTCAGGTTTTTCTTCAGGATAGTGATAGCCTCCATAGACACGCATCATTGCTGAACCCGACCAAGATGTTTTGAGGATATTGCTCCACTGATCATTTAACATAGCATTCAACTCTTCACACCATTTCTTCTTTTCACTCTCGTTATAGCATTCATCATAGTGCGAAATGAGTTTTTTGAGCACTGTGCCAGCATCTGCTCCTTGCATTTTGATTCCCCTATCATAGGGGACAGAAGGAGTGAGTTTCGATGGGTTATTGAGATATATCATTGGGAAGAGGAGTGCATAACAGAGATTATTTTCCAGTAAGGTCTTCGGGTCCTTTGGATCTTCCGGCAATTTCTTGGATATTCCCTGGCTTAACGAAAAAATCTGTTCAAGTAGTCTCGGAATTCTTGGTATGCAACAACATAGTGTTATATCGTTAGGAAATGTTTCTGGATCAAGTACCCAGCCATATTGATAACTATTTGTTCCCACCTTTACGCTGGAAAAGCACAGAAAATGATGCCAGCGCCTGATAGTCAAGGTTCCCAGAGATAATACATATCGGATATTGTCTAAGGCATCAGAGATTAGGTTATATCCAAAGTTGTCCACCTCTTCCTTCTGGTCGCCGTTGTTGGCTCCAAGCAAAACAATCTCTTCAGGTACTTTTTCTTTTCCAAAGGCTTGGTTGATTCTCTCAGAGAGCATTTTCAATTGAAAAGAGCAGTTTTTACAACTAGTTAAATCACTAAACGCCTCACTTTTTTCGGTCCTTCTCAAGAGAAGAAAAACAAGTAGGCTGCTATCTAGACAAGAGAACCGTCCAATCTCTCTTATGAAATCAGGTTTAGAATCGTTCCATGAATCCAGTTCATTCTTGAAATCATCAAAGGAAGTTTCTGGCTTGAATTCATTCCCGTTTTGCACCCACCATATATCAATGAGGGTCTCAATTTCTTTAGTATTATAGCCTATACCAAGACTGTCTAGATCGGACGATTCAAACACCTTTCTCTCATATTTTCCTTTCTTCTCTGTAAACTTTACACAAATAAACCGGTCCCAGTTCGGATCTGGAATCCAGTTTTTCGGATAAAATCCACAATCTTTGATTTGTAATGATAAGCAACGCTTAGAAAGAATCGGGATCAAGCTTTTCGCAATGGGATCTCCGTTTTCTATGCTTTCGCAGCGGAACACACACCGAAGGACTTCGATTTTCCAGTCAATATCATTACTTTCCTTCATATTTTTTAATATTATCTCCCTTTATTCCAAATATTCTTTTCGCAATCTCTACCTACCGCATCATGGCCATCAGATCCTTTTCGGTAAGACGCAAATCCGCGTTGTTCAGGTCGGATGTAATCATCCCATCTTGAAGAACCATTACTCTCTCGCATCGCTCTGCAATATCTCGAAGGCGATGAGAGACAAGGATGACCGTGCCCTTTCTAATCTTCATCTCTGATAGAGCCAAATCAAGAATTCTTTCGCCAGCGTACGGGTCGAGAGCGGCGGTTGGTTCGTCAAGGAGCAAAACCGCTTCCGGGTATTCGATTGCGAGTAAAACTGACAGTGCTTGTTGCTGACCTCCGGAAAGGAATCTCACTTGCTCCTTGAGCTTGTCTTCCAAGCCCATTCTTGCTTTGCTCAGAAGCTGGCGGCATTGCTCTTTCACTCGTTTGGAATAAGCCCACATGAGACCTCCCATCTCATGGTTTCCTGCAAGTACATAATTTTCAAACACAGTCATGGTAGGAGCCAATCCGGCATCGGATCTTTGTGAAATGAGAGAGACTTTGGGTCGACTTACTAGATGCCCCTTCGCGGAGACGGTCGTTGATCCAATCTGTACATAGCCCGCGTCGGGCACAAGAAATCCACGGATGATACTTAATAAGGTTGACTTACCTGAAGCGTTCCTGCCAACCAATCCGACGCTCTGCCCATATGGTATAGTAAAGTTTGTTCCGTTGAGGACATCAAAGCGCACTCCTCCCTGCAATCTGTATGCAAAATTAACGTTTTGCACACTAATGGCGCAATCGCCCCGCGCAGCAGGGTTAGATGCTTCGGTTTCCGATTTGTCTCGTAACTGATCCATATTGACTTCTTATCCTATCCATACCGATGAAAACAAGTGCTAGAATAGCGGTTGTCACCTTGAGGTCTGCCGCAGCAAGGCCCAATCTCAGGGCAATTGCCACAATACCTTGATAAATCACCATACCGGCGATCGGCGCGAGCATGAGGGTTCCGACACGCTCGGGACGTATGAGTGTTTCACCCATTACTATTGCAGCCAGAGAGATGATCACAAGACCGCCCCCCATCGAGACATCAACAAAGCCTTGGTATTGGGCAACCAATGAGCCTGCCCATCCAGAAATTGCGTTTACAATGGCAAGTCCTAAAATATAGTTGCTTTCACGAGGCAGACCGCGTAGCTCTAGTGCCGTGGAAGAATCACCTGTTGCACGTAATCTGAGCCCTACTGGTGTCCAAAGAAGTGCGCATACAGCCAAATACACGAACAAGCAGGCTGACGATATGACAAGAAGAGGAAGCAGGCTGTCCCTTTGCATGACCAGGGAGCTAATAAAAGAATCTGCATTCATCAAGGATAGGTTCGATGTCCCCATTATTCGCAATGAAACCGAGTACAGGATCAACATGAGGAGAATTCCGCTGAGTAGCTTAGAGACGCGAAGCCTTGTATGCAAGAGGGCAGTTAGCATTCCCGCAAATGCACCCATCGCAAGCGAGACTATCATCGCGATCCAACTGGGGACCCCAGATAATAGCAGTACCCCAGAAACGGAGGCACCTAAGGTAAATGACCCATCAGGAGTAAGATCCGGAAATCCGATTACTCGGAAAGCCAAAATTACTGCTATTGCTTGAATGGAATACAAAAGCGCTATCTGAAGGGTCGTATCTACTGCACCTATGATCACTGTTTAATGACCTTCGCTTTTTGAAGAAGGGATTTGGGGAATTCTACTCCTTGCTGTCTGGCAGCTTCTAGGTTGATAATCAAACGATTCGCGGCCCCAAACATGACTGGAATGGAACCCGGAGGAGTTCCTCCTAATACTTTAACAGCAATTTCTCCGGTGGCACGACCCAGTTGAAGATAGTCAATCCCAATGGTAGCCACAGCTCCCATTTCCACACTTCCTTCATCACCGACAAACAAGGGAATTTTATTCGCTCGCGCTACGTTGATCACAGCGTCCAAAGCAGAAAGAACCGTGTTATCAGCAGGCATGTAAAATATGTCACATCTTCCGACCAAAGACTGTGCAGCAGGAAGAACTTCTGATGTATTGGCAACAGAAGCTTCAACCTTCAGGAACTTCCATTTGTTTAGCAAACTGTCAATAATCTTTATGGAAGCTACACTATTGGCTTCACCCGGATTCCTTATGATACCTATAACCCTAGCATTCGGTAAGAGAGTTCTAATCAGTTGCAACTGTTCGTCGTATGGTCCTATATCACTTGTGCCTGTACAATTACCTCCTGGAGCTTTCATCGATTTCACCACACCTGCGGAAACAGGATCGGTCATAGCTCCAAATATGATGGGAATTTTCAAAGTGGCTCTTTTTGTAGCTTGTACAGACGGGGTTCCCACGGCCAGTATGAGATTGGGTTTTTCAGCCACCTGCTTTCTGGCTATCTGGGTAGCTATAGAAATATCTCCGGTGGCATTTTGAAGATCGTATTTAACGGCGGTGTTCTTACTGACCGCCCACCTATCTACAACTTCTTTGAACCCATTGTAAACGGCATCAATATTGGGATGATGCACGTACAGGTTAACACCTATTTTGACCGGTTTAGGTTTCTTCTCGTCAGCTGAAGTGTAGCCTGGGATAAACATAGACAATGCAAAAGCGAAGACAATCATGCGGCGGCAGATGTTTTTACGAGACAACAACCAATTCATTGTTTCCTCCTTCCTTCCCCAATGGAAGCAATAATGTACATTCCAGACAGGACGGGCTAACCATTTCCATCAACTCAGGTGAAGTTTTCTGATAGTCAGGTCTATCAAAGACTTAGATCCCATACCTTAAAATTACACGCCGGATTTAACAGCAACGAGCGGTGGCATTATCTTCTTCATTAAAAAGGCCACTGCAAGAACCGTATCCGGTTGATCCCAGCCACTTTCTTCAAGCCCCGATCGGATAGTTCGCTCAAGCTCCCGCTCAAACTTGTTCAATATATCATCATGGTTAAAGAGTTCCATAAGCCTTTCCTCCAGCAAATTCAACGTAACCCTCCTTTATGTTTTCTTTCGTTTTCATGAGCGAGATCCGCATCGAACTTCCTTCTCTGTCCCCGTATCTTCACAGTTATCCCCTCCCTTATTTAGCAAGAGATCTTCTTCTTTCTGCGGTGAAACCCCATTAACCCCATTCGGAAAATTAAAATGAACTGGCAAGCCGTTACCGTCTTCCATTACTCGCCTCAGTCCTTCGATATTGCAAATGCTATTCGATGATAAAAACTGCTTTAAAAAATCTTTGAAAAGTATTTGCCGCCTCTGTTCCTTAACCTCCTCCGGAATTTTTGGTGTAAGCTTTGAAGCTCTAGTCTCGGGGCGATCTTCATAAGTGAAAATCTCAAGGAAATGGAAGGGAAAAGCATTTAGGAGAAGTCTTGTTTCTCCGAAATCGAAATCAGTTTCTGATGGAAACCCAACCATGAAGTCAGTGCATATCTTTACGTTAGGAAAAGCATCATAAAGATCACCTAAGATCTTTCTAATTTCGAAAATATTGTGCTGTCTCCTCATCAACTTAAGAACACGGTCAGAGCCCGATTGAATGGGAACAGAAAATTTCTTCGCTATCCTATCGGAATGCAGTAAGTCAATTAATTCTGTTCCGTAATGGCATAGCCAATTAGGATTTAGGTTGTCCAGATATAATTCAATGTCAAAATCAGTGCTTATAATTGCTCTCAAGAGCTCGATAATTGATGTATTCCTATCAAGTCCATAAGCACCTAAATCTTCTGAAATGATCTTTATTCTCCTAAAACCATGCTCTATGGCATCCTGTATGTCTCTTTTTATGTCTCCAATGCTACGACTTCTTGTTCTTCCATTTGCAAAAGGTATCGCGCAATAAGTACAGTATCCCATACAGCCGGTCGAAATTCGGATTGCTTTTCGTTTACCATCCTCAGGCTCCTCAACAATTGGGGGAATAGTCTCAATCTTCACTCTTGTTGAAATAAGGTTATTGAGGCTATCTATCGTTCTAGGAGAAAAAACAAAACCGTGGAAAGCTTCTCGCAATCGATTGCCATTTATTGACGGTAAACAGCCGCCCACTACAATCTGGGATTCAAGCTTCTTTGTCTGTATTAACTGATTAAGACGATTCATGTTGTAATTTTCAGCAGCCTGTGAAAAGGCACATGTCATCAAGATTATAACCGAGGCATTCTCGTATGACGCCATGTGCNATTGGTTATGCATCCGAGGGACTCTATGTAGAAGGTTTTCTGGTTGTCCAAGGTCATTTTCTCGCTTCCCTTACTTGAGTGTGAAGGTTCAATCGTTTTGCTCCATGACAGTAGCCCTGATATAGAGCATCAGGCGCTTTATGAGATAAGGAATGTTTACTAAATATGAATATGCCAATAATCAACATCTGCCGAATAGTTATCTTCACATTAAAGAATATCGCTAAAATCATGAGATTTAACAATAACAATCTACTAACACAAAAAGAATGATTGTATCAAGACATGATTTATTACATCTCATGTTGCTTCTGGATCAGAATCATCTTGCCCTGCCCTGAAGCACTGTACACCAAACTGTACACCAAAATTTAAAAAACATGGTAAATATGGTAGACATGGACATTGAAAGATGATATACAATTTATTGATATAATTGCAAGTCTTTGATCTTGCTTGAAATGGGAAAATGGACAAAAGTGTCTCATAACCCGAAGGTCACTGGTTCAAATCCGGTCCCCGCAACTATAGGAATAAAAACCGTAAAGGGAAAGTTCCAACTTATATGAACATAAATCAATATTAAAGAAGGTATTGGTAAAGATAAGGGGCAAACATGACAAACCTTATGGCTTTTATTCCTATATTGCCGAGTCCTGGTTTTACAATACCAGTATTACTGGTGACCAGCGGCAAGTAAAATCACATAATGAATTATCGGGCAATCCACAAACTGTGGGGAAATTTCCCTGAGAGCTACTCCAGATTCAAAGATCTTATAAATGCTGTCGTGCCAAAATTATAAGCATTTATAACATACTGATATCATAAAACAATAAAATAGTTTTATGTATTTTTGTTAATTCTTGTGGGATGATTTCAAAAAACATTGGTTGCATTGCATTTTTTTGTTAGATCGGTTTTTTATTAAATTATACAATTTTTTTGGGGGGGGTCTTAATCTTTAGTAAAAATAGAAAAACTATTAATAGAAACAATTTGCATTACATTAACGAAAGAGAGGAAGCATGCGAACTATTGGGCTAATGCCCCGGCGGATCGATTACCTTACGAAAGATGGCATAACACGAATATCAACTGCGGATGAAAGCAAATGGGGATATATCATTTATAAAGAATTGATCGACAACTCGCTGGACACGCTGGATGAACATTTTGCCGAGCGAAAAATCACTCATAAGAAAATTAAAATTGAATTCAATGAAAATATATTTTCAATTAAGGATGGTTGTGGAGGGATACCAGAAGAAATTCTTGATGCAACACATCGTCTAGACGCATATATATCGAATAAAATGGATCAAAGGATCCCGACAAGAGGTTTTCTTGGCAACGCTCTCAAACTTGTAGCTGGCATATGCCATGTATGGGACCTAAGGCTTTTCTTTATAACGCAAGGGAAGAAGGTTATGTATATAGTTGACGAGGAGAAATTGGAGTTTAAGAAGAATATTCTGGCCGACAAGCAAGAAGATTGCATTGTTATCGAAGGTAATATAAGACTTACTTATGAGGATGCCGAAGCATTGCTTCAACAATATAATTTGTGTAATCCAGATGTTGAATTTATTTTAAATGACAAATTATTTAAAGCCCGTGCAGAACCCAAAAAAAAGGTAATAAATACCTCACCTTATTGGCATACTATTCAATCATTTCGGAAATATATGGAATCTCGTAGCAGATACGACCATTCGATTACCGTAAAACAACTTTGCCATAATCTTATCGGAATGCAGAGGATTTCTTTGAATTTGGATAAAATTCCAAAAAAACTATCAGAATGTTTGCGTAAAGGGAGCGACATACCTGAGAGATTACTGGCCGACCTGAAGAACAATACTCAAAAACCGGGTGCAGGTGTACTTAGGAAGCATTTAATAGGTCGAGACCAAGTTTTAAAATACTTTGGCGAATCGTCGCTCGCTGGCTATAAGTACTATTTAAGCACTGAAAAAGAAAGAACGGCTCCTTATGCTATAGAAGGTTTTTGTATTTCCACCAAAAACGAAGACATAAATGCAGTAATCCCATTAGTAAATAACTCGGTGACGTATGGAGATGACCCTTTTGAGTTTAATCATAAGGAAATCATTTTTTGTAAAAAAGAATATTATACTAATTCTCTTAACAGACTATTATCTGAGGCATCCTTTTTTAAAGGAAAAGGGAAATATTTGTTGATACATCTGGTATCACCTCTGATCGAAATAAAAGACACTGCAAAAGCAAAAATTATATCAGATGATTTCATCGACAGACTAAAAACAATTGTTGAACATCTTTGTGCCAATACAATATTTGAAATTAATAAGAAGCTCAAAGAGGAAATTGTAAAGGAACACGAAGATACTCAGAAAAAAAATGAAAGGAGGTTGCAAAAGAAAATACAACCTGAAGAAAAATCGAAACGTACCAACAAAACTGGTTTAATGAGAGATTATTTCATGAAAGGATATTCAACAGCTAGTGGGGAGAAAGAATACCCTGTAACAATAAGGCAAATATTTTATGCAACAAGAGAGATGATCAATAAAGAGCATGGAATTAATTTGATTCAATCGGATTACGAGAATGCCTTTACGCAAAAGATAGCAACAGAATTTATAGAAAAAGATTTGGAACGGAAAGCAAGTGGATTATCCAATGACAATCTGGAAAATAGGGTTTTATTTGAACGAAGGGGATACTTTCAGGATCCTTTTTCGAAAAATGAGCTTCCTTTGGGGACTAAGGAGGTAATCGAATTTATAACCAAAAAGTTCTCAAGCGGAGCTGAAAGAAGAAGCGATTTTAATGACAGTCACTACTATCTGTCTTTTGACATTCCATACGAGCTAAGATTTAACCATGTTCTTTTTGTCGAAAAGGCCGGTTTTAATATAATTTTCAAAGAGAGTGGCTTGCTGGATGATCTAAACCTGGGTGTTATGTCCACGCAGGGCTTTGGGACCAGGGCTCTAAAAAGGCTGGTAGATTTCTTTATCCAGAAGGGGATTAAGGTATACGTACTCCATGACTGTGACATTGCCGGTTATTTAATCAAAGAAAGACTGGCGAAAGGAAGCCCAACATTCCCGAAAGGATTGGCGGTAACACCAATTGGACTGACATTAGAAGACGTTGATAAATTGGGAAAACGGGATCAAGCAGAAGAACTATCATATGACAGAAAATACAACAAATCACTTAACATGTTTACAGACGAAGAACGAAAATTCTTTGTTGTCGATAAAGAAAAGAACATCTACAGAAGGGTTGAATTGAATACTCTTACATCGCCAGAGC
>JAPLKC010000134.1:45061-84869 GCA_026388255.1 Pseudomonadota bacterium
GAGAAAAGATCAAGTACGAACCAATTCAACCAGACACAGAAACCTTGAAAAGATATATCTACATAGACAAGTATTTTTTGTTTAAGGAAGCTATTTGGAGAGTATATAGAGAGCATGTTGAGGAGCTTTTTAAAGATCTGAATAATCCCGAATTTACAGATTCAGAATTCAGCATAATGAATACGTCAGAAGATTTATGTAGAAAAATAATTGCTGATTTTGCGTTGACAATTGAAGGAAATGGAACCGCAGTAGATAAATTAAATCAAATACTAAGAATTCCCAATTTTTATGACATATGGAAAGAGAAACATAAGAATCAGTTCGCAATGGACATAATGAACAAAGATCTTTTCAATCAACTTGCTCAAGAGACACATGGCTATAGGAATAAACACTTTGACTTACTAAATGATTCTGAAAAAGAAAAAATAATGAAAATAAACAGAATTGCCATTCAAACAGAATATCTCCTCTGCTATCCAAAACAATTTATCGAATTTAATGAGGAAAATATCATTCAATCAGTACTAGAAAAGATATCAACTTTCAATATCGGAAAACATTGGAGCTCGATAGTAAAGGATGCAATTTCTGATAGCGCTGAATCTATGATAAAAACGATCGAGTCGAGCATGAATAAAAAAAGAATATTGGATAAAATCCGAATTCCGTAGATTGCATGTCAGTTCATATTACAGTATCCGCTCGATTTACTCAGCTCTCCAAATCTGCTAAATACCGTGAATCGGTAATAAGCCCAATTGCTCAAGTCTTAGAGATTAAGATTGTTCGAGATCCAGCGCAAAACTTTTTCTAGGGTAGCAGATTATCTTTTATGTGCGAGAGTAGAACCTTGATCCTTTTGTACTACTCGGATGTCTTCTTTAACAGCTTTTGCCGCACTTATACATTACTAAAAAGACTCGAAGATAAGATTTTTTGCCTTAAATACCCCTTTTGGATACTGTAAACAAGGTATATCACACATCGAAGCCGTATTCCTTAGTATAGAGACCCGTTATATCACCTTCACCTATAATAGCCTCTTACACTTAATCAGAACCGATTACCCTGATACGGGCTGCTGGTCTACATGACGACAACATTCAGTGGGTCGTCCTGTCCGCTCAGATGGCAGGATGTAGTTCTTTCATGGCAACCACTTAAACTCAGCCTCCATCTTCACCGACCAGAATAGGGATAAGAATTAGAAGATCATAAAGTTCCTACAATTTTATTTTCTATTGAATAGTGCTTTTCTATCTCACTATTCAAAATCAATGTTTTCTATTATCTTACTAAATTCTATTAAGTCAATAAAGTCAGATTTTAATTAGAATTATCATGACAGATGATGCTTGATGATATTGATTATCAGAATTTATTTTATCTTTTGCGTCTAAATTTTTATGACTGTTTCAACAGAACCCTTGCTTGCCTTATGCCCTTCAAAATCTATTGGGAGATTTGTGAGGTTTCTCCAAGAACCCTATTGTGATGTTATTGTCTCTGAGGCAATTCTTGTCACCAAGACCATGAAAGATCGTGCCCCAACAACAGAACCTTTTCAATCTATACGATAGCCTTTTTTCAACTTTCTGCGAAAGGTGCGGTAAAGCATTACTGTGGAAGTAATATACAAATTATGGACAGTGAAAAGAATAATACCCCACAACTAATTTCTGACATAAAGGGTGGCATAGACGCCTCTGAACAAGATGCCTGCATATTAAAACAGAATGTACCCAATATATGCGAGCAGTGCAATGTAAGGAATGCTGACCGCCTGCTCACCGTCGAAGAGGTCTCGTTCTTAATTCATTTCGTTCCAAAAAGCATATACCAACTTGTCCACAAAAAAAAGATACCCTTTGTAAAAATTTCAGGCGCACTGAGGTTTCCCGAGTCAGTTATATGGGATTGGATAAGAGAGAACACTGTCAGACCAGGAGGTAGTGGAGAAAAGATAAAGCGAAAAATAACAACAAAAACATTACGGACCAAGACCAAGAATAGCTCGATAAAATCTATAAAGATTGACAAAATTGTTGAGCAATCGCGCCGAAAGTATGTGGAGAATTGATGCGCAATTTGTTACAATTCATGTATCGAGCTCTATAAGGTCCGGAAAGGAGGATAGAAAACAAATGGGACTTTATAGCAAACCTGGGAGTAAAAAGTGGTGGATGTCGTTCACCTATAAAGGTAAACAATACCATCGATCAACCGGTACTGAGGACGAAGACAGAGCGGCTCTTGTTTTGTCTGATGTTAAATTAAAAATTTTCAAGGAAGAGCAGCTTGGTGTAGAAGTAAAAATTGAATACACCTTCGACGAGATGATGGAAAAGTTTATGGACGAGTACGCACCTCAACAGTCAAACAGCATGCAGAGACGGTATAGGCAGATCCTGCAACATCTTCAGTTTTTCTTCGGAGGTATGCTGCTTACCGAGATTGACCCGAAGCTGGTTAACAAGTATATGCATAGCAGGCTTAAAGAATTATCATGCCGGAAAACACTGACAAAACCGGCAACGGTAAACCGCGAGTTTTCCATGTTGGCCAGGGCCTTCAAGCTCGCGGTGTCGAAAAAATGGCAGATGGCTAAGGTTAACCCGTGTTCAGTGGAATATGTTGGCGAACAAATGAAATTCAAGGAAAACAACGAGAGAGAGCGTTATCTAATCAATGATGAAGAAAAGAATCTCCTGAAGGCGGCAGAGCGTTATCTCCATGGACAGCTCTGGGAGATCATTGTCGTTGCCTTGTATATGGGCATGAGACAGGGTGAAATCCTGAAACTGCGTCACGCACATGTTGATCTTGAAGGGAAAAAGCTTATCGTAATAAAAGAGAACTCTAAAACCAAGGTTTCCAGGACAATACCAATCATTTCTGAAACAGTGTTGGAGATTTTTCGGCGCAGGATGGATAAAAAGATAATAAGCATATCTCAACCTCAGAATAGCCTTGTATTTACAACAAAAAACGGCAAAAGGATTTCAGCGCGTAATCTGCAGAGGGCTTTCGCTATCGTTTGCCAGAAGGCCGGAATCGAGGATTTTGTGTTTCATGATCTGAGACACACCTTCGGTACCTGGCTAGCCCAAAACGGTGTGGATATCTATACGATCGCCCGTTACATGGGCCACGAAGACCTGCAATCGACGAAAAGATATACGCATCATGACTCGGAAAGTTTGCGTGCCAGCGTTGGGACAATAGAAAAAATGACCGGTAAACTCAAAATGGTGATCGCAAATAATGACTAAAAAACAGAATGTTTTACACTTTTATCACATTTTTATCACAGTTTTAGTGTATACTCTTGGAAACCGTTGCGCCCGTAGCTCAGTTGGATAGAGCGTCGGCCTCCGGAGCCGAAGGCCACAGGTTCAAATCCTGTCGGGCGCGCCAATAAAAACAGTGAACAGCCGTTCATGTTCCTTTTTTATGCAGACATCCATGAAAAATGTAACACCGTGGTTTTCGGCAGTCTTTTTTGCCTCTTCATTGGCTATTCCCAGTTGAAGCCATATACACCCCGATTTTATTGCAACCGCTTCTTCTACAACAGGCATGACACTATCAGCCCGCATGAAGATATCCACTATATCAACCTTTTCAGGAATATCCGAAAGGGCCTGGTAACACTTCTCACCCAATATTTCGTCATATCCGGGGTTAACCGGAATTACTCTATACCCGGCATCCCTGAGATATTTTGCCACAGTATTGCTCGGCTTATCTTCTTTCGGTGAAAGTCCGACTATGGCTATCACCTTTGATGAAGACAACAGCTCCTTTTTCTTTGCATCTTCAGCATTCATAACAGCCTCCCTTTTTCTTCCTGCGTTCCTGCAACCCCCTTTGTCTTGCCTTTAAAGCTTAAGACCTTCAAGGGATTTCAGGATATTATCCCCGCCTTTGAATATTTCCTTCTTGCCATTATGTTCAATGACACAGGTGGGGGTGGAATCGATATTGTCTTCTCTCAGGTAACCCTCAAAAACACTAAAAAGAGGCTTGACATCAAAGGGCTTGATCTTGACCCCCTTGTTTTTAAGATATTCTTCTATTTTTTCTGTTTCAGTCAGGTTTTCTTTTGCCATATCAAAGAGTAATGCCCTTACGGATAATGCATGAATGAAATCCTTTTTCTCTTTCAATATGAAGAGAAAATGTCTCGCATACAACGAGGAATATTTGTGAAAAGGTGCATCGATAAATGTAAGGTTGATTGTGTTATCTTGAACCAGCCTTTTTATGATGGGTTCTATTCTGGGTTCCGTGGCCCTGCAAGGTCCGCAAAAATAATCGGAATACAATCTGACCTTGATTTTACCGGTTCCGAATGAAGTCATGAGGCCTGTTGCCTGCTGATCCGGCGGTGCAGCAACACAAGCGCTGTAAATAAAAATAGACCCTATGAATATCGTTGACAGCATAAGGTTTGTCCATATTTTTCGGACAGACAATAACACATTTTCCATGAAAAAATATTATCGAAAATCGGCCTTGAAGTAAAGGGAAATGATGATGTTGCCGGTTCACAGCATCTAAACATATTGACACACTTGAGCTGCCTTGTTACGATTAATAACGCACAAATAGCTCACAGTATATAACTGATCACATGGCAGTTACTTATAAAAGAGTTACGAGTTAAAAGTATATGGAGGTAAAAACTTGGAAAGAGATAATTTTGGCGCTGACCCACAAATCAGATACCTGCGGCAGGTATTCGGACATACGGAGACAGCACAGGCAGATTTTTTGCATCGTTTAAACATATCTCCTTTTGACGACAGGCTTCGCCGCTGGCGCGAGGCAGCATTGAAATTGTTTGAAAAAGTATGGATGTTATCGTCAAAACGGGGCATCACTTCGGAAAAAGAACAAGTCTCAAAAATCTACCTGCATTGCCTTGCCCACTTCCTTAAACTGAACAGAATAGGAGTCCCTCCTGAAATACTTCCTGTTGATGGAAATATCGACAGTCTCATAAAGGAGGTGCTAAAATGATCCGTCTGCGTCTCTTTGGTCGCTGCCGTATTTACCATGATCCGGTATCGCCTGTGCTCCGTGAACCGGCACAGATCGGATGGAGCGCCTGGTTCAGGATTATTGATCTCATAACGCCGCAACCGTTGAAAGGGGAAGAACTGCTCAGAAGGACGCGGGGGTGGTGGACGGTTGAACCGACAGATGTTGCCGAGGTAGTAAATAAATATGGCCGTCTGGTAGTGGGGGACAGCGGCGAACTTATGGTAGAGTTCGAAGATGAAAATGCTGCCAGGGGCTTATCAAAGGCGCTTGGAGAACGTTTCGGGGTCCAGGTCCAACTTGCCCCGTAAACATTTATATGAATACATAATGCGCCACATTAGGTTTGACTTTCTTATATTTTTAGGTAAAATAGAGACATGATTGAGGCATACGGTTTAACAGACGTAGGAAAGAAAAGAAAACGGAATGAAGATTGCGTCCTTATCAATAAAAAATTATCTCTCTTCATAGTAGCCGACGGAATGGGCGGACATTCCTTAGGGAACTATGCCAGCAATACCACGGCAAGCACAATAAATACTTTTATAGAAAAAGAAATTTCATCATCCAACTCAAAAGATCTGAAAAAGGATGAATTTATTTTTTCTTTGCTTAAATCTGCAGTACAAACCGCTAACACAGAGATATTCAAGCGCTCACAAAGCTTACAGGAAAAAATAACCATCGGGGCCACAGTCAGTATGACACTTATGAGGGATAGTAAAATTTATATTGCACATGTAGGCGATAGCAGTATATACAGGCTTCGTTCAGGTGTTATGGAAAAGTTGACAAAAGACGACAGCGTGGTTCAAGGCCTTATCGAAGAGGGAAAGATAAGCGAGGAAGAGGCAAAAAACCACAAACTCAGCAATATCATCACAAAAGCCGTTGGTTCATCTGCGAGTATCGAACCTTTCATCGGCATGTTTGATATGAATGACAGAGATATCTACCTTCTTTCTTCGGACGGTCTTACAAAAATGCTGGACGTGGATGTTATCAAGGGAATACTGGCCGGACAGGGTAAAGTAAAAGATAAATGCAGTACACTTCTTGGGGAAGTGCTTCAAAGGGGCGCATTGGACAATGTATCAATAATTATTATTGAGTTCGGCAAAAAAGATATATTAAAAAGAATTTTCTCTAAAATTCCGGGGCGCGCCTGAATGTTGTATCATTTAAGTATAATCGTCTCGTCCGATTCTTGCCTTTCCTTAATCTGATCTTTAGAAATTACAATTGTTTCCTGTGAATCCTCTGTGTTTTTTACCTCATACATGTCGGGGAATATCTTATTAAGATAGGTTGCAATTGTCTGTATGGTTGGCCCATACCCCTTATGGTATATAAAATATTCAAGGTCCCTGCCAAGTTCCCCGGCATCCTGATAACGCTTCTCCACATCACGCTCCAGGGCTTTAAGGATGATCTTTTCTAACGATTCAGGAATATCCGGGTTGAGGGCGCCTGGTAACGGAATCTCTTTTGAAACAACATCCTTCATAACCTTTTCTGAACTGCCTGCGCCTCCGAAGAGTCTCTGGTCTGTAAGAAGCTCATACATAAGGATTCCGAGACTGAATATATCAGACCTCTTATCAACCGGTTTCATCATTACCTGCTCCGGCGACATATAGGCTGCCTTACCCACAAGATACTGACCATCTTTTTCATCCACGCTTCCTGTAAGAGCCACGCCAAAATCGGTAATTCGGACCTCGCCCTCTGCGCTTATCATAATATTCTTCGGGGATATATCCCTGTGTACTATCCCCAATAGACGATTGTATTTATCTTTCTTGTTATGCGCATATTCAAGGCCCCGGCAGATACGCGATACAATAAAGACACCCAGATCAACAGGGAATTTTGCATTCTCCGCCTTATGCTTTTGAATAAAGTCATGGAGGTCAACACCGTTGACATACTCCATTAAAATAAAATACTGATTACCGAAGGAGCCGAGCTTGTAAACCTGTACGATATTTTGATGTACAAGGTCAGCTACGAGCTTTGCCTCTGCAATGAAGCGTTTCACGAACTCCGCATTCTGGAAAAATGCTTTCTTGATAAGTTTCACACAGGCGAGTTTTTCAAAACCCTCAACTCCATAGATTACGCATTCGTGTATGGAGCCCATTCCCCCTTCAGCGATGAGACGCGTGAGCTTTATTCTTAGTTCATCTGAAATTTCCATATTTAACCCGCCTTAATCAACATTATAGAAAAAACATACCACATAGTCAACGAGACATTCTTCTTATTGCAATATTTTATTAATTTCTATAATATTCAGGAAGAGGTAACATGACAGGAAAACATGCCGGAACAGCCCCTATTAACATCAAGGTTTATGTCAATGGAATCCTTGTTGATGAGCATGATCTCCTGCAAGGCACTTTAAGAATAGGGAGACATACAGACAACGATGTGATCTTAAGAAGCAATCGTGCTTCAAGGTACCATTGTCGTCTTGAATGGAGGGAGGGAAAACTCTTTTTAATTGATACAAGCAAAAACGGTACTTTTATAAATGGCATAAATGTGCGAGGGCAGTCGGAGGTAATGCTGGGAGATGTAATTACTATCCATCCTTACACGCTCCTTATGGCCCCGATTGATGTTGCCGGCGCAGCGAGAACCCATGCCAGCCCCGAGGAGTCCGATACCGTCTTTGTTGTTCCAGGGAGTAATTTACAAAGGGACTTTCTTGAGAAGAACTTCGAAATCACACACAGGGAATATGAGATCATCGAGTACGTGCTCATGGGCCGTCATAATAAGGATATCTCGGAAATTTTACACATAAGCGAGTTTACCGTAAAAACCCATTTGAGAAATATCTTTGAAAAGCTTCAGGTAGAGAGCAGAACTCAACTCATCGCAAAGATTACGGCAATGAATTACCCCGAGGGGGCATTTGACCCGAGAGGCAATAAATAAAGATTTGCTTTAAAAAAAGAAAGCGCACGGCTCAAACATCAAGCCGTGCGCTTAAAAGTACTTCCCGTTAATTTACCGCACTACCTCACTTCTACCCTTTTTGTCTGACCCATGCCGTTGCGGTCAACAATCTTTATTTCGGTTATGCCTCTTCTCACAGCCTGGAACTGAAATGTATTAGGTCCAGCTTGACCCACTGTCACAATATTAGGAACAGAGAAGTATACCGAATAATTAGGTGTACCTCCCGAGATTGCGCAGTTAAATCTTTCGTTTATTGAGAAGACATCCTTTGGCGGCATCCACTGGACATTTAAAGGCGGCGCTTGAGGCGCTGTTATAGTCAATTGTAATGAAATGGTTTTGCCTGATGCATCTCTTACCATAAGGTTCGTGGTGCCGGCTCTTAAACCATAAATTCTAAATTCATTCAAAGATACACGGTTCATTCTTGTGATGCTTCCCTGTTCATAAACCGCATAGCCAGGCATGCCGTCTTTAACGGTTAAGGTTGCATAAACCGATCCACTTATTGGGATCATATAAGGATTTATGGACGCCTGGAGGGGTGGATATTTTGGCTGCACGGTCACTTTAACGGCAGCCTGCTGTCCCTGTGCATCCTTGAAAACAACATCCGTTGTCCCCGGGTTTATTCCTATGATAAAAAAGCTGGCAGGGCCGGTCTGTTGAAGCGCCACAATAGTTCTGTTGAATGCAGAAATATAGTACGGTTTCATGCCGCCGCTTAACGTTGCCGTAGCGCGCTCCCCTACTTTAAAATTATCCGGGGTAACGACTGCAACAAGCGGAGGCACAGATACGGTAATCTGCGCCACTTTTGACTGGCCGTTTCTATCCTGGACGGTAATATTGGCTTGGCCGGGCATCCTTCCCATAATATAAAAGGCATTTTCTGCTATTTGTTGTAACGATATTATGCTGCCGTTGCTAATGCCTGCGATTCTATAAGGTTTCATGCCTCCATCTATACTAAGCTTCGACTGTTGTCCTATAGTAATTTTTGGAGGATCTATGTATGTATTCAACGGTTTAGTTTTCACGGTAACAGTCACTCCGTATTGGGTACCTCTTCCATCCCGTGCTATGATGCTGGCTGTCCCGGGATTTAAGGCCATCACTGTCCCCATATTCGAACCGGTTTGTCTCACGGCAACAATTTGCGGGTTATTTGTATAAATAGTTATGGGCGATTGACCTCCGCTTGCATTGATGCTGCCGGCCTGTCCGACCTCATATGCAGTAGGCGATACATTCAATTGAAGCGGGGCAACATACTTATAAAACCATCCCATGCCAAATGCTGATCCGTAGCCTGTTAAAATAAAAGCGGAGATAAGCAAAATACATATGGCTTTGTGTTTTAAAAAGTTATTCATTTTAAACACTCCTTTTTACTTTATTTATATACAATAAGAACCTATAACAAGTCTTATGGTTTGTCAATAATACAAATGGAGTATTTTATCATGTTACTCCATCCTTAATGCATCAATTATTTCCATTTTTGCAGCATTTCTGGCTGGAATGTAGCCAAAAATTACGCCTATGGCCATTGAGACGAAAAAGCTTAAAAATATTGAAGTTACAGGAATAATGGTTTTCCAGTTTGCGACAACGGCAATGCCAAGGGACGATATAACGCCGATAATAATGCCTGCCGTTCCCCCTATGAGCGAGAGGAATACCGATTCCGAGAGTATTTGTATCATAATCACCATCCTGTCAGCACCGCAGGACCTTCTGATACCTATCTCTCTTCTCCTCTCTTTAATGGATATGAGCATAAGATTCATGATGCCGATACCGCCGACGATGAGCGAAATAGCAGCAGTGGCAATAAGCGTCTTTGATGCGGTTTTGGACTGTTCCTCTGCCTGTTTGATAAGCATCTCCTGAGTATCGAGATTCATGCTCAGGTTGGTTCTCCGTGTAAAATAACTTATTAATTTTGCCTTTGCTTTTTCTGTCGGGTAATCTTCCCTGATCTTTGCTTTAAAGTTTGTCAGTTTTTTTGTTTCAAAGACAATCGCCGCTTTTTGAATAGGAATAAACATGGCTTCGTTAAAATTATCCGTCAATTTATACTCAAGTTTTTCATACACGCCGATTACAGTAAATTTGTGTCTTTTCACATAAACATCTTTGCCGATGATGCCCCCTCGGCCGGCCTTGCCGAAAATCTGTGAAGCAAGCTCATAACCTAAAACACAGTAATTCTGCTCCATATCGAACTCTTCTATTTTTCTGCCGAATTTAATTTTTAATTTATTGATACTATTAAAACTTCCGGTTATGCCAAGCACGGTTACATCCCTGAATACACCCTCTCTGCCGACAGAGGCAAATCCATCAATCCGCGCCGCTACCGATGTTATAATATTGTTTTCATTTACCATTTTCTGTACATCTTCAGCCTTTAAAATGTATTTATCCTGAAGCCCTTTTACCTTTTCTTTGCCTGCCTGCTGCTCCGAGCCGGTAATAATGTCTGTCCCAAGCGCCTTCAATCCGGCGAGCGCCTTCTCCTTTGCGCTTTCACCTACAGAAATCATACACACAACAGCAGCAACCCCTATGGTAATGCCGAGGAGTGCGAGAATCGTCTGGAGTTTGTTGGATGTGAGACTTCTTAACGCTTCTTTGATGGTCAGTATAAACATAATTCAGTTGTTGATGTAATCTTCAATAATTACACCGTTGTTGATCTTGATTACCCTCTTTGCCATTTTCGCAATCTTCATGTCATGAGTTACAAGGACTACTGTGATGTTCTTGTATTCTACCCACCCTTTGATAATATTCATTATCTCCACGCAGCTTTTCGGATCAAGGGCTCCGGTGAGTTCATCGCCAAATATAATTGAAGGTCTCGCAACAAGCGCTCTTGCCACAGCCACCCTTTGTTGTTGACCTCCCGAAAGCTGACTTGGTTTATAGAATATCCTATCCTTAAGACCTACCTGACACAGGGCGGCGTATGCCTCTTTTCTCCTTGTATTTGGAGGGATTTTCCTGTATACGAGAGGAAGTTCGACATTTTCAATAGCGTTTAGCTTCGGGAGGAGATTATAGGACTGGAAGATAAAGCCTATTTCTTTATTCCGGAGTTTAGACAGTTCTTTATCGGCCATCTTCTGGACTTCCACCCCATTGAGCAGGAAAATACCTGATGAAGGTTTATCCAGACATCCAAGGATGTTCATAAGGGTTGATTTTCCCGAACCGGAAGGACCTACAATAGACAAAAACTCACCTTGCCCGATCGTGAGGTTAATCCTGTCTAACCCCTTTATTTCCCTGCCGTCAGGGCTTTTAAATATTTTTGCAATGTTTGTAAGCTCAATCAATGCAATATCACCTTGCCGCGCTTTATCTGGCTTTCAAAGATATCTTCCGGATCTGATGTAATAACCCGCGTCCCTTCCGGTATTTTACTGTCAATTACTTCTACATTATCTTTATTTGCCTGACCTACTGTTATGGTAGTAAAGTTTATATTGTTTTTGCCATCGAGGTATAAAATTGCGGGTTTATTCTCGAAGTAAAAAACAGATGAAGCCGGGACTGCAAGGACGTTTTGTTTTTCGTTCATAATAATGGAGGCTGAAGCCGATGCCCCGATCCTGAGCGCCTTCTTTAATTCTTCGTCAGCTTGAATCTTAATCTTTACTTCAAAGACCGATGTGTTCTCTTTTATTGTGGCCCCCAATGCAACCTCTGAAACAATTCCGATAATTTCTCTGTCTTTTATAATATCCGTAGTGATTTTTACCGGTTGCCCGACTATTATTTTTCTGATCTCGGCTTCAGGCGCCTCTATTTTTAATCCGACATTATCGAAATCCCCCAGGTATGCGAGCACTATCCTTGAAGGAGCTGTCTGGCCTTTGACTATTACATTCTTTCCGCCTGAAGTAACTACAGGAAATGTTACTATTCCGGTCACAGACGCTTTTATCTCGCTTTTCGCAAAATTGGCTTCAAGTTCATTTAATACAGCCTGTGCCTTTTTGAAATTCAACTGGGCAACCTGTTTTGTAGCGTGTAAGCTTTTTAACAGGGCGTCAAGCTTATCCTGAAGGCCTTTCACCTGGTTTTCCACGCCCCTGTATTCTGCTTCAGCCGTCTCGATCTCATTTTTTGCCATAATGCCCTTCCCTACAAGCCGGTTGACTCTCTCCTTCTTATTTTTTACTCTGATGAAGTTATTTTCAGCCTCATTAAGCGCCCTCTTCGCCTCTATGATCTCAGGGGATTTTCCTTCTTCCCTGTTTTCGTATTCCATAACCCTGCTGTAATTAGTTTCAGCATTGAGGAGTTCTATTTTTGCCTGTTGTATCTGCTGCTGGATTGTATTGTTTTTGATCTTCAGTAAAAGCTGCCCTTTATTGACCATATCCCCATCTTTAAATCCCAGATCTTCCACTACACCTTCTATTTCGCTCATAATAGGAATAGGATTGAGAAAATTAATAATCCCGGGGGATTCAAATGTATCAGAAAAATTTACCCTTTTTATTTCCGCCACAGAGTATTTTCCCGAAAATGCCTTTCCACCGACGCTGAAGATAAATCTGTAACCGACAAACACAGAGACTATAATGATAAGCACAGCCAACGATGAGACAATCGTGGCAAGCCTTTTCTTTTCCCACAACGATAATAAAAATGTGACAAGCTTTTTCTTATCCCGTAACAACGAGAGGATTGTGACAATCTTTGCCTTTTTCATGACTTTTTGCAAGAATGTTTCCGAAATCTCTATATACTGACGGGACCCGTCAGATTCTGCCCACTCCTGCGCAAAAGATTCCGGGGTAAGCTGTTCTGTCTGGATTTCAGCAGGCTTTGCGAATAATATTGCTTCGGCATCGGCCTTATTATTATCGGAAATGACAAGTCTGTATGAGGACACCCTGATCTCTTCTCCAAGGTTGATCTGCTCTGTGCAATTATTGCCAGGGGGAAGGTCGCGCCCTGCAAAATTAACAAAGGAACGGCCTACATAGTTAACATCAATGCCATCGGGCAGATACTTTATGATAAAGAGGTCCCGTGAGATTTCTTTATTATCAAGCAGGATATTATTGCCCTTTGCCCGCCCTACTTTTAGCTCCAGGCCCTGCTCAAGCTTATATGCCGCTTGAAAAATATCATTCTCATAAATCTTCACATAGATGATAGAGGGCAGTTCATATGCCTTCCGTTCAGTAAAAACAATATCTTCCCCGGGCCCATAAACTCCGACACCACCAAGCATGGTCTCTTCTTCCTCGTGCTGCTTAAAACCACCAGGCATGGTCTCTTTTTCCTCGTGTTGTTTAAAACCTCCAAGAATCGTCTCCTCAGACTCCGCAGCTTCTGTTGTTTTCATGGAAATTCCTTCAGTCTGTTCCCCCACCTCCTGAGAAATGGCAACTGCGATCTTTACATTGCCCACGGTTATTTCATCCAGATCGTTCAGCCTGATATTTATTACCTCGCTGCCGTTTACCTTGACAGGATTTTTCCCCACGTTTTTGAGCGTATAGACACCGTTGGAATATTCTATTTGTATTTGTATGCGGGAAACGGTTGATTCCGATTCGTCAACTCTAATGGTACAGCCCGGATCTCGTCCAACCGAGATAACCTCTGTACTCATAAAATCATATTCCTTCTTGTCGCCTCTTGAATCAATCACTTTTATGGTTATCATGACGGTTTCTCCTGCTTCCTCTTTTACTCCCTTATCTTTTTATATAGCGCTTTTTCCTTTTCGAGTTCATCTTCAAAACTGATGTTCAGGTATTTTAGAAGCGTACCCTCGGATTTTTTTAATGCAATAGCGGTTATCTGGTAATCGGTGATTGCCTTGTTTTCTGCGGACCTTGCGGTGGAAAGATCATTCTGAAAGGTGATCACCATAAAGTTGTCAGAAAGCCCTTCGTCAAGCTTTATCATCTCCGCCTCAAGCTTCTTTTCTGCAAGCTCTCTTGCGTTTTTCGAGACTTCAACCTTTTTCTGGGCGGTCTCCAATGCGCGTATAGTCTGTTTGAGTTCTTTTGCTATAGTGTCTTTAAGCTGCGCGAGGGTTATTCTTGACTGCTGGTTGCTTATCTTGCTCTTGTAATAGGCATCTTTTTTTGCCGTGTTTGGAAAGGGAACGGAAAAATTCAATCCTCCCGTCCAGTTTCTCGTCTGATCCATCCTTGACATAGCTCCCTGTGTAAAGCCGCCCGGATTGTAATTGGAACCGGTTGTATAGCCCCCAGAGAAGGATAGATCCGGCAAACTGCTGCTACGTGCCACTTTTAGATTCCATTCACTGATTTCCAGGTTTTCCAGTGCCGTTAGGTAATCGGGACGGTATTTGAATGAATTTTCCATGACTTCTTCATAGTTGGGGTCCAACCGGCGAAAATTCGGAGAATCAACAGGCACAATCTCCTCCGAAAGATCAAGCCTCAAGAGATTCAGTAGTGTATCCTTGTTGTCCTTTGCTTCCTTCTCTTTTGTTAAAAGTGAATCTTCCCTCGTGGATATGGCCGCTTCGGTCTGGTATTTTTCGAGTTCTGCAAGATTACCCTCTTTTATAAGCTCAAGGGTTCTTTCATGGACTTTTTTTGCATCTTCGTAGTTTTCTCTCGAAATTATCAGCTCCTCAAGAGACATTTTCAGACTCCAGTACGCTGAATTGACATCTGCAATAAGTTTTTCTATTCCTTCTCTCAGAGCAAGGCGCGAAACATTTAGCTGCTTCCCCGATATAACAATCGGTGCAATGGTCACATCCCAACCGAAATTTGCAAGGAGCGGCATGCTCAACGTGAATCCGGAGGCTGACTTGTACGTGGGAGACGATTCAAGAGTTGAAGTCCTATAGTAGTTCCATACCAAGTCGACTGTCCCGCCAATGGGGAGCTTTTGCGAAATCTTGCTTGATCCGTCCTGAGTGTAAGTATCAATGTTGGCGTCCCCGGCGGTTGAGAGTCCCTGGGTAAAAGTCGGATTATATAAGGTGGCTTTAGCGATATTCACATCTAAAGCTGCCGAAACCGGATTAAGCCTCTGTATATTGAGATTGAGATTGTTTGATAAAGCTTTTGTAAAGGCATCGGTCAATGTAAGGGGCTTTTCCTCAGCCATGGATAAAGATGAAAAATGTATTGAGTATGTTACAATTATAAGGAGTATTATAAACAATCTTTTTTTGATTTAAAAATCTCCTATAAACTTCAATATGTCATAATACCATGTTTTTTGGCTTTACCAAGGCATTTTAACATCAACATGTTTGGAAATAAAGTATTTTATGGGGCATTTAAAGCCTGATAAAAATAAAAATAATGGGGAGCCCTTCTTCTGGCTCCCCTTAATAAACGCAAAACTTAACAGAAACTGTACGGCACGACTCAGTCTTTTGCCATTATGTTAAGCAGATTTCTATGGCCTCATCCATTCTCTCTATGAATTTGAAATGCATATTTTCTTTTATGCTTTCAGGCACTTCTTCAAGGTCCTTTTCATTTAATTTCGGCAGGATTATATTCTGTATCCCTGCCCTCTTTGCTGCAAGTACCTTCTGCTTGATTCCACCTACAGGCAGGACAAGCCCGCGCAAAGTAATCTCCCCTGTCATAGCCACATCGTTTCTTACAAGCTTATCCGTAATAAGCGATACAAGAGAAACAAGCATGGTCACGCCCGCAGAAGGTCCGTCTTTCGGGATAGCACCCTGTGGAACATGGACATGCAGATCATTTTTCTCAAAAAAATCCTCGGCAATCTGATATTCTCCTGCTTTACTCCTGATATAACTCAACGCTGCCTGGGCAGATTCCTTCATGACATCACCAAGCTGACCGGTAAGGGAGAGATTCCCTTTGCCCCTCATCTTGGTTGATTCTATAAAGAGGATATCGCCACCGGTAGGCGTCCAGGCAAGACCTGTTGCAACACCCGAATATTTTGTTCTCTCGGCAATCTCTGAAAAAAACTTTATAGGCCCGAGATATCCATGAATGCTCTCTAACGTAACTATCTTCTTCTCTGTATCACCTTCTGCAACCAGTTTAGCTACTGCCCGGCAAATCGCTGCTATCTCCCTTTCAAGGTTTCTTACGCCCGATTCCCTTGTATATGAACGGATAATAATCTTCAGGGCCTCATCTTCAAAGGCAATCAGGTCTTCATTGAGGCCATGTTCAAAGCGCTCTTTCGGAATAAGAAACTGTTTGGCAATCATCACCTTTTCTTCCTCAGTATAACCGGGAAGTTCAAGAACCTCCATCCTGTCCCTCAGGGCAGGGGGGACCGGATCAAGCATATTTGCCGTTGCAATAAACATCACCTTGGACAGATCAAAGGGTACTTCAAGGTAGTGGTCACTGAAGGAAAAGTTCTGTTCAGGATCCAAGACCTCAAGCAAGGCGCTTGAGGGGTCTCCCCTGAAATCCGTACCGATTTTATCTACCTCATCAAGCATGAATACAGGGTTATTGGAGCCTGCCTTTTTAACCCCCTGGATTATCCTGCCCGGTAAAGCGCCCACATATGTTCTTCTGTGCCCCCTTATCTCGGCTTCATCCCGTATGCCTCCGAGGGAGATTCTCATAAATTTTCTCCCCAGGGCCCTGGCGATTGATTTGCCAAGTGATGTTTTGCCAACTCCCGGGGGGCCCACAAAGCATAGAATAGGGCCTTTCATGTCCGCCTTTAGCTTTCGAACAGCAAGATACTCAAGGATTCTCTTTTTCACCTTTGCAAGATCGTAGTGGTCTTCATTGAGGATTGTATCTGCCGACGCAATGTCGAGATTATCCTCTGTCTGATTAGACCAGGGGATTTCCGTAAGCCAGTCGAGATATGTCCTTGAAACAGTATACTCTGCCGACATGGTGCTCATCCTGGAAAGCCTGTCAAGTTCCTTTTCGGCAACCTTTTGTACATCGGGAGTCATCTTTGCATCGAGTATCTTTTTCCGTATCTCATCAATTTCCGAAATTTTGTCATCAGTATCGCCAAGTTCTTTCTGAATTGCCTTGAGCTGTTCTCTCAGATAGTATTCTCTCTGGGTCTTATCTATGCCCTCTTTCACATTAGTCTGAATTCTACTGCTCAGTTCAAGGGTCTCAACCTCCCTGTTCAGGAATACGGTAACTTTTCTCAGCCTCTCCTTCAGGTCTATCTTTTCGAGGATATCCTGTTTTTCGATAACGCTTATATTTATAGTAGAGGCAATAAGGTCTGCCAGGTTGCCGGGGTTTTCCACCTTTGTTGCAATCTGGGAAAGCTCTGAAGAGAGGTAGGGCGCCATATCTATAGCCTTCTTAAAGAGGTTTCTGAGGTTTATATACATTGCATCTACCTCAATATCCTTCTGGTAATCCTCAAAGATCGGCAATATTTTTGCCCGTAAGTGAGGCTCCCTCTGGGTAAATTCAATGAGCTTAAACCTGCACAAACCTTGAATTACTACCCGCTGACTCCCATCCACCATTTTCACCATTTTCATAATTGTGGCAATAGTGCCGACGGTGTAGAGGTCTTCCATGTCCGGATCTTCTATGTCCGGATTTTTTTGCGTTATAATCGCAATCATCTTATCCATATTCATTGACTCATCTATAAGCTTTATAGAACGCTCTCTTCCTACTATGAGCGGCATAACAAGGTCAGGGTAAGCAACTGTTCCTCGAAGCGGCAATATGGGAAGTTCTGAAGGATAAAATATTCTGTCTTTTGTGCCTTTATCGTTTCTCAAACCTATCACCATCCAATCCCCCTATTTCTTCACATCCTCAAATTCAGCATCCACCACATCGTCGTCGCCCTTGCGCCCTTCCTGCCGGGTTTTTTGTTCTTCAGTGCCCTGTTCGCCCCCTGTTGGCCCTGATGTCTTTTTATACAGCACCTCGGCAAGTTTGTGGGAAGCCTTTGTAAGTTCGTCAATTGCACTCCTGATCCTGTCGGAATCACCGCTTTTTAAGACATCTTTCGCTGAAGCCATTGCATCCTCAACGGGCTTCGTGTCTTCACTTGTCAGTTTGTCTTTATTTTCATTCAGTGTTTTCTCTGTCTGGTATACAAGGTTATCAAGCTGGTTTTTCGCCTCGATATCCTGTTTCCTTTTCCTGTCCTCTTCGGCATTTACCTCGGCATCGTGTACCATCTTCTTTATTTCATCCTCGCTCAAACCTGTAGATGCGGTGATTTTGATGTTCTGTTCCTTTCCTGTGGCAAGGTCTTTCGCATTCACATGGAGGATGCCGTTAGCATCAATATCAAAAGTGACCTCAACCTGAGGAACTCCTCTTGGTGCAGGCGGCAAACCTACGAGTTGAAATCTTCCAAGAGTTCTATTGTCCCTTGCAAACTCCCTTTCGCCCTGAAGCACATGGATCTCCACACTCATCTGGCTGTCTTCGGCGGTAGTAAAAATCTGGCTCTTCTTTGTCGGGATTGTGGTGTTCCTCTCTATAATCTTTGTCATTACTCCGCCCAAGGTCTCGATGCCGAGCGAAAGCGGGGTTACATCAAGGAGTAGTACGTCTTTCACTTCACCGGCCAGTACGCCTGCCTGGACTGCTGCGCCAAGGGCCACAACCTCATCCGGGTTCACGCCTCTGTGGGGTTCCTTGCCGAAGAAGCTTTTTACAATCTCCTGAACCTTAGGTATTCTTGTAGACCCACCTACAAGCACAACTTCATCTATTTTGCTGAAATCCAGTTTTGCATCTTCCATAGCTCTTTTGCACGGCTCAACCGTTTTCTGCATTATACTGTCGGCAAGTTTTTCAAGCTCAGCCCTTCGGAGCTTCATATTCAGATGCTTCGGGCCTGCACTATCGGCAGTTATAAAGGGAAGGTTAATCTCAGTCTCAACTGCTGTTGATAACTCAATCTTTGCCCTCTCCCCTGCTTCTTTGAGCCTCTGTAATGCCATCCTGTCCCTGGAAAGATCAATACCCTGATCCTTTTTGAATTCGGAAACAATCCAGTCTATGACAAGCTGGTCTATATCGTCGCCTCCAAGGTGGGTATCACCATTGGTAGATTTTACCTCAACAACATTGTCACCAACTTCGAGTATAGAGATATCGAATGTGCCTCCGCCGAAGTCGTAAACCGCAATGGTTTCATCCTTCTTTTTATCAAGTCCGTATGCAAGCGCAGATGCTGTCGGTTCATTGATAATGCGCAACACATTGAGCCCTGCAATCCTTCCCGCATCTTTTGTTGCCTGTCTCTGGGAGTCATTAAAATATGCCGGTACGGTAATAACTGCATCTTCTATGGTCTGACCAAGATATGCTTCGGCAGATTTTTTCAGTTTCTGGAGTACAAAAGCAGAAAGGTATACTGTTTTCCCCTTATATCAACCCTTACGTTGCCTTCCTGATCCGCCACCACTTTATAGGGAACCGTCTTTATTTCTCCCTGCACTTCATTATACCTTCTTCCCACAAATCTCTTAATCGAGAAGATTGTATTTTCAGGATTTGTAATGGCCTGCCTTTTTGCGGTCTGGCCGACGAGCACTTCACCGTCCTTCGTGAATGCAACCACACTCGGTGTCAGTCTGCTGCCTTCTTCATTTATTATTACCTTCGGTTCACCACCTTCCATAATTGCTACAACGGAATTGGTCGTTCCGAGGTCTATTCCTATTACCTTCTTTGCCATGTGTATATCCTCCTGTTCTTTTTTAGGTTTTCAGGGTTAATATAATGCCCGTACAAGATGTTGTCAATGTTACAGGGTAAACAATTTATCCTGTTAATGCAATCTTGCTGCCCCCACAATAATAAAGGTTGCAAATTAATCCGCATTATCAGAAAATATCCATAAAGATGCAGATTTTAACCTTTTGTGCTCCATGACTGATATCTAACTCATGGCAATAAATCACCCCAAGGCAAGCTTCGGGTATAAGGCCCGAGGGGCAATTACTATTATCGGAAGGATTGCGATGAATAATTACGATATTGTTTTTGTAGGTCATGTAGCAACCGGTGAGATCGTTCCTTTTAAAGGTACTTCTTCTTTAGGGGCAGGAGGTGCATCATTCTTCGGAGCAACAGCGGCATTTTGTTGCACTAAGAAGATTGCTATGGTAACAAGAATGTCCGAAGAAAATGAGCATTTTATTGAACCCTTAAAAAAAATGGGTATTGATGTCTATGTTCAGCACACCCGTGAGACCAGCCATATGAAGGTCGTTTATCCGACTGCAAATGTCGACGAAAGACAAATCTTTCAAACCAGGAGTGCAGGGTTTTTCCGGATTGAGGAAATGCCCTCCTTTGAGCCATGTTTAATCCATCTCGGCGCCCTCAGCGACCAGGAATTTACCCTGGAATTTATGAAGGAATTGAAAGCGCGCGGATTTCGCTTATCAACTGATATGCAGGGTTTTTTGTGGGAAGTAGATCATCAGACGCGGGCCATTCACTACAAAGATTTGCCGGAAAAAAAGGAAATCCTGTCTATGGTCGAAACGGTAAAATTAGATGCAGCCGAGGCAAAGGAATTGACGGGAACGGATGATCTTAAAAAGGCGGCAGCTATACTTGATGACTGGGGATGTTCCGAAACCATTATAACGCGTTCAGACGGCGTATTGGCATACAGCAAGGGGAAAAGTTATTTCGCGCGATTCTCAAACAGGAGCGCTCATGGAAGAACCGGGCGTGGCGATACAACAATAGGGGCATATCTTGCCCGGAGAATAGACCATTCTGTCGAAGACGCCATAAAGTTTGCCGCAGCCCTTGTATCTATCAAGATGGAATATGAGGGACCCTTTATGGGTACCGTGGAAGATGTTCTGGCAAGAATGGAAGCAACTAAACTGTAATTTCTCAATGTTATTTGAGGAACAGATGCCCGTCCCGTGGGTTCTTGCCTGCTAACATCTGTTCCCTCCATAATTCATGATTTACGGCAGGTATACTCCGGTACCTATGAAATAGTCTGTTCCCGGAATAGGTTCCACATATCCCATCTTTGCAAACTCTTCTTTAGAATCTGGCTTTAACCAGTAGAAATCGACGAAGCCCCCGCCTTTCTTTGAAGCCTCACTCAAGGCGCGGATAACATATTTGCCTTTCACGTCCTTATGATCGTACAGATTTTTACCCTGTAAGTCTTTCTGTGTTGCATGGGCAATGTTTACACATTTGAAATCGTAGACATAGAAGTAACCCGAATTATCGGGGTAGAAGCGTATGGGGGTGATAAAAGACCGGATCAGGTCGATGCGCTTCTTTTCGTTCTTCACATTTGCCAGCACGCCGCCCAAACCAGCCGCGACTCCGTGTACCATGGTCCTGGCAATCTCCTTATACTCTTCCATTGGTGCAGATTTCACCTTCCCCTCGTTTGATGCCTGTAACGGACCAGGAAAGCTGACGAGCATCATGAAACCTAAAAGGAGTGCGAATAATACAAAAGTGTTTGTAGTTGTTGTTTTGCTGCTCTGAAAGTGCGTGTTGACCATAACGATGGATCCTCCTGTTGTTGGATTAGGCTATACGGCCATGTGTGTGTAGACCTAAGGTAACATACAAGGACACGATGTAGCAACACTTATGGGAAATAGAGACGCCGTAATGTTCGAGGCCATTGACCGACAAAAAGAAAACCAGGAGAGAAAACAAGCCCTCACTATCGCAGGGTTTTGTAGATAAAGGCAGTAATAAAAAACAGGAAATTTAAAAGTACAATCGTGGCTCCTGTGGGCAGATCGGCAGCAAAAGAGATGCAAATACCCAGCACAACAGATAGAACACCTGCAATTGCGGCAATGAACATGGTAGATTTGAAGCTTCTTGCCACCTGCAGCGCCGTGACAGAGGGAATTATCAGGAGGGCGGATACAAGCATGATCCCCACCATCTTCATAGCAAGAACAACCGTTAATGCAGTGAGGAGTACAAGGATAGAATTAATCCGTTTTGTATTGACTCCCGATGCCTTCGCAGACTCCTCATCAAATGTTACGGCAAGGAGTTCCTGGTAAAAGATCAATATCACGGCGATCAATATCATGGACAGGACAATGGAGGCTATTACCTCTTCAATGCTGATGGACAGTATATTCCCGAAGAGGTAGCTGAAAAGATCCACATTGAAGCCGCCGGCAATGCTCGCCATCAAAACCCCTATCGCAATCCCGAGAGACGATACAATGCCTATTGCCGCATCCCCATAGATACGGGCTTTTTCTACCAATTTCAGAATACCCAGCGAACTCAGCATCACAATAGGTACCGCCACATAAACAGGGGAAGATTTAAAAAAAAGCCCTACGGCAATACTGCCGAAGGTGACATGGGCAAGACCATCTCCGATGAGCGAAAGACGCCTCAGTACAAGAAAAACCCCGAGCGTTGAGCATAAGACTGCAATGAAAGACCCGGCAATGAGCGCCTTCTGGACAAAAGCATGATTTAGGAAGTCGAGTATATCCATCATCAATGGTTTATCGCATCGTGTCTGTGGCATATCAAATGCTGTGAATATTCGCCAAAATAGTCCGACATCTCGCTGGATACGCAAAAAGCCTCGAAACTTCCGTAAAAAATGATCTTTTTGTCAAGATAAAGGAGTTTTGATGCATATTTGCCGATTGTTCCCGTGTCATGGGTAATAATGATAATCGTTACCTTTTTCTGTTCGTTAAGTTCTTTCAAAATGCTGAAAAATTTCTCCCTTGTCTCCGGGTCAATGGCAGTTGTCGGTTCGTCAAGGATAAGCAACTCAGGCTCGCTTACTATTGCCTTTGCAATAAGGGCTCTCTGCTGCTGTCCGCCTGAGAGCTCACCGATAAGCTCATTTTTAATATCCGTAATGTCCATTAATTCCATAGCATGGCCTACAGCAAGCTTATCGGCCCTGCCCGACCTTTTTTGAAGCTTCTTTCTTGAAATAAGGCCCAGGGCAACAATCTCTTTTACTGTGGCGGGAAAATTGGGATTAAAAGAAACGATCTTCTGCGGCAGGTATCCGATCTTATACCAGTCCTGAAAACCGGCAGGGTCATAACCGAAGAGTTTGACAGTCCCCTTAGTCGGTTTGTAGAATCCGAGAAGCAGTTTTATCAGTGTTGTCTTGCCTGAACCATTCGGACCGACAAGCCCGATATAACCACCTTCACTCAAATCAAAGGATATATCAGTGAGGACATCCACGGCATTATATTGAAAAGACAATCCGTCCACTGATATGACTTCTACTGACATTCAAGCCCGACCTTTAAGTTTTTAAGGTTTTCCTCCATTACAACGAGGAATGTTATACCTTTTTCCATATCTTCTTTGCTGATATTGTGAGCACCGTGAAGTTTCAGCATGGTTGCTCCGGTCTCCTGTGATATAACCTCGGAAACCCTCGGCAATATGAGTCCCTCATAATATATGTATTTTATATCATATTGTTTCATCTTGTTTTTCAATTCTATGAGGCGTCTCGGAGTAGGCTCCGCGTCAGGAGACCCATGATATGCCGCAATATATTGGAGATTATACCTCTTTGCGAGATAGTTGAAGGCAAAATGGCCGCCGTGGATAAAAGTATGTTTTTTGCATATTGAGAAGGTTTCCCGGAATTTCGCATCCATTTCACTCAGTTTTGTCTTATATGCCGCGGCATTTTTTGTATAATAATCCCTGTTGGCAACATCTTTCTGTATCACGCTGTCGAGGATGTTATCTACTATTTTCTGTGCATTTGACAGATCAAGCCACATATGGGGGTCTATCTTTCCACGCCCGTGCTTATCATCATGGTCTTTTTTATCTTCTTTTTCCTCATTTAAAACAATGCCCCTGCTTGTGTCAACAACAAAGAGTTTCTTACTGTCCAGGCCCTTTAAAATACCTTCAACCCAGGGCTCCATATACTTTCCGGTGTATATAAACAGATTGGCACTATTGATCCTCAGCATATCTCCCGGTTTCGGTTCAAAACTGTGGGGCTCTATACCGGGAGGCAGAAGCAGCGTTACCTGCGCCTTATCACCGACGATATTTCTTGTAAAGTCATAAAGAGGAAAAAGGGTCGTAACAATATTTAACTTCTTTTGCCCTGTTGGCGACTGTTCTTTCTTCCCGCAACTTATCATGCTTATCATAGCAAGAGAAAGCGCTAAAATCAGCAAAAAGCTTAAGAAATTCCGGGCTTTCAGAAGATCCTCCGTCATATTGATATTGCCTTGTCTCTCAGGCATGTATTGCAAAACCCGTAGACCTGCAACAAATGAGATACCACATGGCCTTTCAGGGCGCTTTTTACCTCATCTTCAATTTCTTTCATCCCGCAGAATTGAATATCCTCAACCTTTCTGCAGGAAACACATACGAAATGGTGGTGGTGGCCGGCATTACGGCAATAAAAATAATACAGTTTGCGGTCAGGATGTATAACTTTGATAATTATCTCTCCCTTTGACAGTTCTTCAAGGTTCCGATAAACAGTGGGAAGGCCGATATTCTTAAACCGCCCCTTCATCGTGTTCCACATCTCTTCAGGCCCCAGATACCCAGGCGCTTTCGCCAGTATTTCGAGAATAGCCAGCCGTTTCGGTGTAGCCTTCATGTGTAGCACCTTCAACTGTGTTAAAAAATCCATCCCTTTTCCCTTGCACAAATAGAAGTTAATTTCAATTACATATTACATTATGCAATAAATACAGGTCAAGTATAATTAATATTCAATAAGTGTAGTGAGTGTATGATTGGCTTATCAGCCTTTGTCAATGTCATTAAATAGAATTAATTTCCATTTACAAGGTATCCAGCCCGTGTTATGATTCTATTATTGGGGCTATCGTCGCCCCCTCCATCGGCCAAGCCGCTGGAATTGATACAGGTATATTTATGTTAAAAAAACTTCTTTTTCTTTTTCTGTTGATTTTTGTGTCCGGTTGCTTTTTATCGGGCTTTCATTATCATGAGGACGGGCAACCTCACGACAATTGTCCCATTTGTGCAACAGGCGCTACCCCTTACTGTGTTTGCATAGTAAACCAGACAAGCATTCTCTGCAATGCATCAGCTTACTGCTCCCGCATTTCGGATCAGATCATAAAGGCTTCATCAACCTCTTTCCCCTCTTGCATGCACAGGGGGCCTCCTGAAACCCTGATCAATCTTTAAAACAACAAATAGAAACAATCTTTTAACTACTTAATTTTTATCGCTTTTTTAAGAATAAATCGGAGGTGAATAATGCGATACATTGTCATATTGCTGCTTTCTATATGTCTTTTTATATTCCCCGCAAAATCCTTCGGGAATGATATTGAATCAAGAATCAGGGCAATGGAGGAAACCCTCAAAACACAGCAGAAAACCATCGAAGAGCAGCAAAAGATTATTAATGAATTGAAAGAGCAAATTAAAACTGTAAGAACAGAGGAAATACCAAAAATCGAAGAGAAGGTCGCGGTGCCAAAAGAACAGGCCGGAGCGACAGGTCTTTTCGGGGGATCAGCTCTTACCAACCCCTATATATCGTTAGTTCTCAACACTTACGCCTACGGGTCTGATGTGAAAGAAAGCGAGTTAAAAACACGGGGCATCCCCGGATACACTTTTTTGGGAAATGAGAACAAGAAAAAAGGCTTTAACCTCGAATCGGCAGAGCTTTTTCTGTTCGCCCCTGTAGACCCTTTTTTCAATGCCTATGCCACCATCCCCGTCAAGGAAGATGGAGCGGAACTTGAGGAGGCATATTTTGTCACCACCTGCCTGCCCCAGGGTTTTCAGGTTAAAGGGGGCAAATTTAAAAGCGCCTTCGGAAGGATTAACGGACAGCACCCCCATGCCTGGGATTTTGCGGACTCGCCGCTCATTTACAGGACATTTATCGGTGATGAAGGATTAATAGAAAAAGGCGCCCAGTTTACCTATCTGCCGAGCCTGCCTTTTTATACGATACTCGGAGCTGAAATCCTCCAGGGCGATAACAAGTACCTTTTCGCGGCTGACGCGACACCCGGCCCGCACGCCTATACCACTTTCGCCAAATCTTCTTTTGATGTAAGCGATTATTCAACCTTTCTTTTCGGGTTGTCGATGGTAACAGGAAAAACCCGAACCAATACAATAACTTCTGAAAACAGCCAGTTCAGGGGAAACTCAACCCTCTACGGCGCCGAACTTACCTACAAATGGAAACCTTCAAAAAAGAAAAGTTTCATCTTGCAGAGCGAATACTTCCAGAGAAGACAGAGCGGTGATTTATACGACACAACACTGGCAACCATAAACCGCCTTACAAGGCAGCAGGACGGCATGTACATACAGGGCTTGTACCAGTGGGAACGATGGAGATTCGGAGCCAGATACGATGTTCTTGATCTTTTTAACAATGATTTTGTTCTTGCAGGCAACCGGACGGATTTCGGAAGAAGACCCTGGAGGGCAACGGGAAGCCTGGAATTCAATCCGTCGGAGTTTTCACGTATCCGCTTACAATATAATTATGATAAATCGGCAAGGAACATATTCAACCCTGCGAGTCCTTCGACAAATAATGAAGTTTTTCTGCAATTTATTTTCGGCATAGGCGCACATGCCGCACACCCTTTTTAAGGAGGTATTATCATGAGAAAGCTGCTTATGATTTTCATTATGTTTTGCCTGTACGCAACCCCTGCATTGGCAAAACTTAACGTTGTGACCACATTGCCCTGGATAGGGAGCATTGCCTACAGCATCGGAGGGGATAAGATTAAAGTGACCGCTCTCGTGAAGGCAAATCAGGACCCTCATTCCATCGAGGCAAAACCAAGCATGATTCTCGCGGCTCGGAACGCGGATATTATCATGTATAACGGCCTTGACCTTGAAATCGGCTATCTCCCGCTGCTTATCGAGTCGTCACGGAATCCGAAAATCCAACCAGGCAGACCGGGGAATCTTGACTGCTCGAATTTTGTGGAAGTCATAGAAAAAAATACAGCTTCCGACAGAAGTATGGGCGATGTGCACCCCCTGGGGAATCCCCATTACCATATTTCCCCGAAAAACATGGGAAGAGTTGCAAAAGGCATTACAAGGGCATTATCCGGCATTGATCCTGAAAACGCGCAGATCTTCGAAAAAAACCTTGCCCTCTTTAATGAGAAACTTAAGAAAAAACAGAATGACTGGGCTTCAAAAAACATCCGCGGGAAAAAGTTCGTATCCTACCACAAGTATTTTGAATACCTGGCATCGGAATACAACTTCCGGATCATCGGCTATGTTGAGCAGAAACCAGGAATTCCGCCCTCCGCGGCCTACATAGAATCACTAATAGACACGATGAAGAAAACAAAGCCCGATTCAATACTTACAATAGAATATTACGGCAGCGCCGGAATTGAACTGCTAACAAAAAGAACCGGCGTAAAAAGTATTGTCGTCCCCCATGAGGTGGGTTCTGCCCGCGACATACACGACTGGTTCGGACTAATGGACGCCGTATTCAAGTCACTGGAGTAAGAGGAGGTACAAATATGGAAGCGCTCAATATTTTTTTGTTTCCCTTTCTTGCATGTGTGCTGCTCATCCTGATCCACTCATACTTCGGCATCCATATCCTTGAAAGGGGCATTATATTTGTCGATCTCTCTCTGGCTCAACTGATCGGCGTCGGCATCGCCTTTTCCCTCCTTTTCGGTCATGACACAACGGACAAATATCTCTTTTCCATTGTTTTTGCCGTATTGGGCGCTTTCCTTCTTTCCTTTTCCCGGCAGATAGGAAAATTTACCAACATAGAGGCATTTATCGGGGTTCTTTACATTTTTTCCTTTGCCGCAAGCATTCTCATCCTTGACCGCACGCCTCACGGACTTGAAGAGTTTAAAACAATACTGAACGGCAATATTATATGGGTAGGGCAGCAGGATGTTTTACAGGCATTGGCGCTCTATATTGCCATCGGCATATTCCATTACATATTCAGGAAAAGATTTTTCGCCCTTTCCGCTGACGGAACAGGCGGGTTTATCTGGGAATTTCTGTTTTTTCTGAGCTTTGCAATGGTCCTCGTTAAATCAGTCCAGATGGCAGGCATACTTCAGGTATTTTCTTTCCTTATTATCCCTGCCCTTATCGGGAAACTGTTCACTGATAAGCCTGTAAAAATCCTGCTTCTCGGTTGGTTCCTGGGACTGCTTTCAACCCTTTTCGGTCTCACCGCTTCCTATAAGTGGGACCTTCCAGCCGCTCCGCTCATCGTGGCCTCTCTGAGCACCATGTTCTTCCTGTCCCTGATGGCAAAGGTGATATACAGGAAAAATATGTAAGCTGTAAAATCTACTTTTTTGCGGTTGCATTGCGTAGAACAGCCTCCATATTGCCTTTCCGTTGATTTCCGAAATTGCTATCACAGTGATAGCAATTTCTTCCGGCAGGTTTTCGTATCTTTGATTGTATCTCAAGATTCCCTCATAAGCCTATCCAATTACAAAAATGCATTTCTCTGTATGCTGCATTTACTCTGCGAGAGATAATGCCTTTAATTCCTTTCCTCTCGCCCCCTTGGCAGGGGACAGGTCCGCTCCCTTACGGTCATTCGGGCAGGTAAATGTTAAATTTTCGAACGTTACTTTAGCATTTGCTTCCCATGATTTCGTTGTCATATCAATGTTGTTATGGTACATTTTTGGCAGTTTGTATCCGATGATTTCAAACGATGATATGATTCTGCGGGCATACCTGAAAGCCTGATCCGGCATAATATGCTGCCGCAGTAAATAGGAGGCTTATAAATGGGATGGAAAGATAAAACAGGGCTGTTTTTTTACGTGGGTGTCCTTATCGTTTCAGGGATCGCCTTGTTGTCATCGGGATGTAAAAACAGCCAAACCAAAGAAGCCGGGTCTGCGCCCACCGTCGAAGTAGCCGAGGTTTTGGTGAGGGACATTCCCGTTTATTCTGAATGGACAGCCTCTACGGACGGCCTCGTGAATGCCACTATACGTGCCCAGGTCCAGGGCTATCTCATTGAACAGAATTACAAAGAAGGCGATTTTGTCAAAAAGGGGCAGGTTCTCTTCAAGATCGACCCCCGTACCTTCCAGGCAGCACTCGAACAGGCCAAAGGTCAACTTGCGCAGCAGCAGGCGCGGTGGGAAATTGCCAAAGCAAATCTTGAGCGTATCAAGCCCCTTGTAAAACTAAAGGCCATCAGTTTGAAGGACCTCGATGACGCTGTGGGCACCGAGCAGGCGGCTCTGGCTTCCGTTGCAGCGGCCCAGGCAGTGGTGGACAAGGCCCAGGTTGACCTCGGTTTTACGAAGATTACCTCGCCTATTGCCGGCATCGCCGGCATTGCCAAGGCACAACTCGGCAATCTGGTAGGTATCGGGTCTATAGAGGAGTTGACCACGGTTTCGACGGTGGATCCTATCAAGGTCTACGTATCCATGAGTGAACAAGAGTACCTGGAATATGTTCAGTACAACGGCGGGCACGGTCAGAAGCTGCCGCTTCAGATGATTCTTGCTGACGGCCGTATCCATCCCCACAAAGGAAGTTTTGCCTTTGCCGACCGCCAGGTGGATGTGAGGACAGGTACCATCAAAGTCGCGGCTCTTTTCCCCAATCCCGGAAATATAATCCGTCCCGGACAATTTGCGCGGGTTATTGCCCGGACAGCGATCAAAAAAGGCGCCCTTCTGGTGCCCCAACGGGCGGTGACGGAACTTCAGGGAGGATTTCAGGTCGCCATCGTGGCCCTTGATAACAAAGTCAGCATCAGACCCGTCAAAGTAGCGGAACGGGTCGATAACCTCTGGGTTATAGAAACGGGTCTCAAACCGGGAGAGCGGGTCGTGGCTGAAGGTGTTCAGAAAGTGAGAGAGGGGTCTGTTGTGACGGTAAAGCCCTTCGTCGGCGCCAGTGAGCAGGACACGGGGCCGAAGAATGTTCCCGGGACCCAGCCCAAAGAGGGAACAAAATCTGGAGATGGCTTAAAGCAAAAGGACAAAAGGGATTAAGGGAGGAAACCGGGCATGTCAAAGTTCTTCATAAACCGCCCTATCGTTGCTATGGTCATCTCCATTATGTTCGTTGTCTTTGGATTGGTAGCAATGTTTCAGTTGCCGGTGGCACAATTTCCCGACATTGTTCCCCCTGAGATTCAGATCTGGACAACTTATACAGGCGCAGATGCCGAAACAGTGGAGCAATCAGTCGCCACACCCATGGAGCAGAAGTTAAGCGGCGTGGATAATATGAACTACATGTATTCAGTGAATGCCAGTAACGGAACCATGCGTATCTTCGTAAACTTCGACGTCAAGACCGACCCCAATACCGATCTGATTTTCACTCAGATACGCCAGAACCTGTCTCAGCCTCAACTTCCCATTGATGTTCGAAATTACGGGGTGAACATTCAGAAATCAAGGTCATCACCGCTCATGATTCTGGGACTCTACTCACCAAAAGGAACATACGACTCAACATTCCTGGGGAATTACGCCAACATCAACATTATAGACCAGTTGCTCCGGACGCCCGGTGTTGCCCAGGTTAATCTCTTTGGTGCTTCAGATTATGCGATTCGTATCTGGGTCAATCCGGATACTCTGGGTAAACTGGGAATAACTGTCCCCGATATTGTCAGCGCTATCCAGAAACAGAACACCGTCAACCCTGCTGGGCAGATCGGGGCAGAACCGGCGCCTCCGGGACAGGAATTCACCTATACGGTCCGGGCAAAGGGTCGCCTTGTTTCACCGGAAGACTTCGAGGCAATTGTGGTTCGTGCAAACCCCGACGGATCGATTGTCCGGTTGAAAGACGTAGCCCGCGTTGAGCTTGGCGCCCAGGCTTACAACGTTAAGAGTCGGATAGACGGAAGAGATGCGGGTATGTTGGGCATCTATCAGTTGCCCGGATCCAACGCTCTCACAACCGTGGAGGGTGTAAAGAAGGTGATGGAGGAAGCTAAAAAACGCTTTCCCGCCGATCTCGATTACGTGGTTTCCCTCGACACGACGAGGTCCATTAATGAGGGCATCAGCGAAATTATTAAGACTCTCCTGGAAGCTCTGGCGCTGGTGATCCTCGTGGTTTTTCTCTTCCTTCAAGGATGGAGGGCGACTCTCATCCCTGCGCTCGCTGTGCCCGTCTCCCTCATCGGCACATTTGCCGTTTTTCCTTTTCTTGGTTTTTCTATCAACACCCTTTCGCTTTTTGGCCTTGTCCTTGCTATCGGCCTGGTGGTCGACGATTCCATCATTGTTGTAGAAGCCACAGAACGTCACATCGAGGAAGGATTGTCGCCAAAGGAAGCATCTCTCAAGGCTATGGAGGAGGTGTCAGGCCCGGTTATGGCCATTGCGCTGATTCTCGCAGCCGTCTTCATCCCCACGGTCTTCATTCCGGGCATCACCGGCAGGCTTTATCAGCAGTTTGCCGTGACCATTGCCATCTCAGTCATTATTTCGGCCTTTAACGCCCTGACCTTGAGTCCAGCGCTTTGTGCCCTGCTTCTGAAACCGGGGAAAACACATGGACCCCTCGCCCCCTTCTTCGAATGGTTTAACCGGGTCTTCAACAGGGCCTCCAGGGGGTATGTCAGCGTATGCGGGTCGTTGATCCGCAAGAGTACTTTCAGCCTTCTCTTCCTGGCTTTCATAGCAATTATGAGCGGTCTTCTCGGCAAGGGACTTCCTGCCGGCTTCCTCCCGAATGAAGATGTCGGATATTTCTATGTAAACATGGCTCTTCCAAACGCCGCTTCGCTCCAGCGCACCGCCGACACCATGAAAAAAGTCGAGGATGTCTTAAGCAAAACGCCGGGAATCGAACATTACCAGACTATTGCGGGACTCAGCCTGATGAGCATTGCCCAGAATACATACAGCGGTTTTGCTTTTGTAAGTCTGAAAGAATGGAAGGATCGCAAAAAGCCCGAGGAGAAGTATCTGGCGATTATGGACCATGTGAGGCAGGAGTTAGGCAAATTGCCCCAGGGCGTTTCTTTTGTCTTTCCCCCGCCCCCGATTCAGGGCATTGGCCTTGCCGGGGGTGCCCAGGTTGTCCTGCAGGATCGGGCAGGCAGGGATATTAACTACCTCTCGGAGAATGTGAACAAATTCATCGAAGCGGCGCGCAAGAGGCCTGAACTGGAGAGCGTGATCACCACTTTTCTTCCGGCAGTGCCTCAACTCTTTGTGGATGTAGACCGCGACAAGGTCCTCAAACAGGGGGTTGATCTGGGGCAGGTCTATCAAACCCTGCAGGCTTTCATGGGCGGCTACTTTGTGAATTACTTCAATCGTTTCGGCCGCCAGTGGCAGGTCTATGTTCAGGCAGAAGGAGCCTACCGGACAAAAGCCGAAAACATCCGACGGTTCTACGTGAATAATGACAGAGGCGATCCGGTGCCGCTTTCGGCATTGACAAACATAAAGTCGCGCCCGGGCCCGGAATTCACCATGCGTTACAACCTTTATCGTTCCGCTCAGGTCAACGCCACCGGTAAGCGGGGATACAGCTCCGGACAGGTAATGAATGCGCTGGAGGAGGTGCATAAGCAGACTATGCCTTCGGATATCGGGATCGGTTATATCGGCATGAGCTTCCAGGAAAAAAAGGCGCGGGAAGGCATCCCTGCGGCGGCCATCTTCGGTTTTTCGCTGTTCTGCGTCTTTCTGATCCTTGCAGCCCTGTATGAGAGTTGGTCCTTGCCGCTTAGCGTACTTCTCGGCACCCCGGTTGCAATATTCGGAGCCTTTGCCGCTATATGGCTGCGCGGATTGGAAAATAACGTCTATGCCCAGATCGCTCTCATCGTCCTCATCGGCCTGTCTGCAAAGAATGCGATTCTTATCGTCGAATTTGCGAAAACAAGACATGAGCAGGGGAAAGGAATTGTAGAATCTGCGCTTGAGGGAGCACAGCTTCGTCTCAGACCCATACTTATGACATCCTTTGCCTTTCTCCTCGGGGTACTCCCTCTTGCTGTTTCGACCGGCGCAGGCGGGAACGCTCACCAGACCATGGGAACCGCGGTAATGGGCGGCACAGCAACGGCATCGGTAATTGCTATTTTCCTTATTCCCGTTACCTTTTATGTTGTGGAAAAGACTGTCCGTCGGAAAAAGAAAAAAGCACCGGTCTTAGAAGAGGAGACGGCTGCAGGTCGGACGAATGACGGGAAGGAGGAGGATAACCATGCATAGGAGAAAAACTGCATGCAGCACTATTGTCACAATTTTCCTTTTTCTCTCCTTTTCCGGTTGCGCAATCGGACCAGATTACCGGCGTCCTTCCATCGACGCACCGTCATCATGGCGTCTCACTGAGCCCGAGGCAAAGGACCTTGCAGACACAACCTGGTGGAAACAGTTTGATGATCCTGTCCTTAACGAACTTATCACATCGGCACTCAAGGAGAACAAAGATCTCCGTATGGCAGCGGCAAGGGTTGAGGAATTTATTGGACGCTACGGCATTACGCGCTCAGCGCTCTTTCCGCAAGTCAGTGTGTCCGGCATCGGGCAGAGAAAAGGCGGGACGGATTATACCAATCCTCCCTGGTCATCTGCGGCTGATAACCCCTATAACAACTTTCAGGCATTTTCAAGTGCGAGTTGGGAGATTGACATGTGGGGACGTATACGCAGGGCCACCGAGGCAAGCCGCGCCGACCTGCTCGGCACCGAAGAAGGGCGGAGGGGCGTGATCTTAACGGTAGTAACAGCGGTTGCAATAGCCTACACAGATTTGCGTCATCTGGACAAACAGCTTGAAATTGCACAAAGGACGGCAAAAAGCCGGAAAGATTCCTTCAATCTCTTCAGCCTTCGCTTCGAACGGGGACTTATCTCGGAGCTGGAGCTTCGCCAGGCAGAATCTGAATATAAGTCGGCTCTTGCTACAATCCCTTTGCTTGAAAAGCTCATCGGTCAGCAGGAAGACGGTCTGAATGTGTTACTCGGGCGGAACCCAGGTCCCATACCGCGCGGCAGGCATCTTGATACCCTTGTGCTCCCGGAGGTGCCGGCAGGCTTGCCCTCTCAGCTTCTTGGCAGGCGCCCTGATATACGCCAGGCCGAGCAGAACCTTATTGCTGCCAATGCCCGGATCGGCGTGGCAAAGGCGCTCTATTTCCCCAGCATCTCTCTAACCGGTTCCTATGGTGTAGAGAGTAAGGACCTCTCGAATCTCTTCACAGGACCTTCCAAAATGTGGAGTTATGGAGTACCGGTTACGGTGCCGATCTTTACCGCAGGTGGCATTGCAGGACAAGTGAAAGCGGCAGAGGCACTGCGGGATCAAAACCTTATCAGATATCAACAGGTGATCCAGCAGGCATTCCGTGAGGTAGAGGACGCTCTTATCGATCAGCGAAAATCGAGGGAGCAACTGGCCATGCTGAAACAGCAACTGGAAGCGCTGCGCAGCTATTCGAGCCTCGCAACCCTGCGCTACGAGAATGGCTACACCAGCTATCTGGAGGTTCTCGACGCAGAGAGGGGCCTCTTTAATGCCGAGCTTGCCTATGCCCAGACTCAGGGGGTTCTCTTCCGGGCGCTTGTGAACCTTTACAAATCAGTTGGCGGCGGCTGGGTAGCACATGCGGATAAGATAACAGAAGAGAGATGAAGAAATATTTCATCTTTCTTTCTGGTGCAGATGCTAATCCGGAATAAAATAAACATAATGTCTTCATTTTCAATTCCCTGTTCTGCCTCTTTCTTATTTTGATTTGCTGCAAAGGGATAATTATATCCCTAATCTTTTAGGGATCAGTTTTAAAAGTGATATTGTGCAAAGCATCGTTATTATTGACTTTCCTGGGATTTTAAAAATCCGTGTAACAGTTACACGGATTTCCATAATTGCTTTCACAGTGAAAGCAATTTCTTCCGGCAGTACCCTGTGAGAGATAATGCCTTTGATTTTTTTCCTCTCGCCCACTCCCTTACGGTCGTTCAGCGAGAGATAATGCTTTTGAATTTTCTTCCGGACATTGCCCGGGTGTCTTTTTAATTATTTATAAATTCCCTAATATCAAAAATTACCTTGCATATTTAAAGGCTGTGTTTTAAAATGCAAGCATGATCCAAAGAAGCCTCCAGGGTGCCATCATCGCTTCCATGAAAAAATACCCGGTTGTCGGTATTCTTGGTTCCAGGCAGGTAGGAAAAACAACCCTTGCAAAGGCTATACAGGAGATGTTCCTGCCTGATTCGGTCTATCTTGATCTGGAGCTTCCTTCTGATTGGAACAAACTTCAAGATCCTGAACTCTACCTTGGGCAGTTCAGCAACACCGGTGTGATTATTGATGAGATACAAAGGATGCCGGCATTATTCCCGCTCATCAGGGCACTGGTGGATCAAAACAGAATTGGCGGTCGTTTCCTCATCCTTGGGTCAGCTTCACCGGATCTCTTGCATCGTTCCTCGGAGACCCTTGCCGGTCGCATCATCTATCATGAGCTTTCACCGTTCACAATGTTTGAGGCCAGCCATGACGAACCTCAGAAGCTTTGGCTTCGCGGTGGATATCCAGGAAGCTATTTGGCAGAAAATGACCAGGAAAGCCTTGACTGGCGGGAATCATACATAAAGACCTATCTGGAGATGGACATTCCGCAGCTTGGCATACGCATACCTTCGGCACAGCTCAGAAGGTTCTGGACCATGCTCGCCCATTTACACGGACAGCTCTGGAATGGAAATAAGATTGCAGGCAGCCTCGGAGTTTCGGCCCCCACTATCCGGCATTATCTGGACATTCTGGAAGATACTTTTATTGTAAGGCAACTTCAGCCGTATCATGCCAATGTCAAAAAAAGATTGATAAAGTCACCGAAGGTATATATCCGGGATGCTGGCCTCCTGCATGCCCTGCTGCGGATCAGAAACTTTGACGATCTCCAGGGCCACCCTTCACTGGGCAGCTCCTGGGAGGGTTTTGTAATCGAACAGATAATCGCTCTGTTGTCCGGTAATCGCGAGATATATTTCTATCGAACCAATGCGGGTGCGGAAATCGATCTTCTTTTTTTCGACAACAAGAACAACCCCGTAGCAGTCGAGATCAAATACTCAATGAGTCCCTCGGTCTCCAGAGGCTTCTGGAATGCCTGCGAAGACCTGTCCTGCACGATGGGATATGTGGTATACCCGGGCAATGAGATATATCCCGTAGGTAAAAACATCTTCACCCTGCCCTTCAAACAATTGGAAAAGATTCTTGAATAATGACAGCGACACGCTGAACTAAACCGCTACGCGGTGGCTCCCTCCAGGGCAATTCTTTTCTTTTCCATATCTTCCCGTAATCTCTTAACTCTTCCCTGTTACAAATAGTCTGCTTCAGGCGTACAATCTCCATATGTGCTGCTTTAACGGCAGCATCAGAAAAAAGCTTATATGTTATGCAAAATGCAAAACAAGCATATAAATGAAAAAACTTCTATGATATAATTAAATAAATAGAGATATGCCAAGAAAAATAAGAGACTTGATTAGAGATTTGGAGAAGGAAGGTTTTATAAATAGAGGAGGCAAAGGAAGTCACAGAAATTTTGTACATCCGATGCTGAAAAAGCCTATAACTATTTCAGGTAATGGAAATGAAGATGCGAAACACTACCAGGAAAAAGCAGTACAAACTGCCATTGAGGAGGTTAAAAAATGACCCCTGGATCAAAATACGTAAAAATCATTGAGTGGTCAGACGCTGATAACTGTTTCATAGGTAGTTGTCCTGAACTTTTCTATGGTGGGTGTCATGGAAACGATGAGCGCGAAGTATTCAACGAACTTTGTGAGATTATAGAGGAAACAATACTGCTCTATAAAGAGGACAACAAACAACTCCCTGTACCGATATCTGGCAAAGAACTTGTAAATAAGTTACAAAAAGTAGCATAATCAATCGCTGGAGCCAATCGGCAACAAACGGCGTTGCCTCCCGGTTATGCAAGCGTTAGATCTTATGATGATAAATAAAATAATACACGCAAAACGACCTCAAAAAACCTGAAGAATGGGGGTTAATATGTGGTTCAACAACCTGCAGATACTCAAGACCATTAGCCAGTGGTTGTTTTGGAGCATTGTCCTTATTCCGGCCCTATTAGCCATCTCAAAATTCATAATCGACAAAAGGATAGATAACGTAAAGGACCGCCTCTCAAAAGAACAAGAATCACAATATCAAACAAGAATCGGAAGTTTACAGACAACCATCAAAACTCAAGACGAAAAACTGAACACCCTCGATAGTCAATTGCAGTCTGAAAAGTTGATCATTAGAGATTTTGCCTCGATAGTCAAAGTTATTTTTTCTGGAAAATGGTCCTCAAAGCCATATCCTATTCAGATAATGTCACCGATAAACCATCAGTACTATTTGGAATTGCAGGGAGCAAATCCCAACAATTCCATTAAATTCTATGCAACACAACCCTATCATTTTCAATCTATTGATAATACGCGTGCCGTATTTGAGTCTCGTCAAGCTGTCAATACCGGGAGCTTCCCACTTGGCAAGTCAATTAATGACCTATCTTCTATTACTGAAATCCAAATACATGTGCCATTTATCCTCCATAATAACATTGAAGGTAACAGGGTAGCTTTTCACCGGGTCGAAGTAAAATTCGTTGTAAATGGTAAAGAACGGCATACCCTCTTAATCGAACACCCGTATGAATTGCCTATCATTGATACGGGGTCAATTGGCTGGGCAAATCTGGCAATTAAACTTGCCCCAAACGCTTTGTCTGATTGGCTACTCGGCGAGAAAGGGTAATAAATGAGGTTGTTTGCTGTGTTGACAACGACCACTAAGAAACAACGACGACATGCAAACTATATGTCTAACCATGCCATGCACCGGCCATAAAGCCGGCCTCCTGGTGATGGCTGTGTTAGAATTCATCTTTAAAGGGGGCTTCAATGAAAAAGTTGTGTTTAGCTTCTATTCTTGCGTTGCTATTGCTGATGGCGGGCTGTGCATCGGTACCGAAATGCTTTGTAAACGTTGACTCCTTACAGGCGCCAGGCACTGATGATAAAAAGAACTTCATCCTTCTTCCGGGCAATAAGGACACATCTTTAAGCGACCTTCAGTTTAGGGAATACGAGGCTTATATAAATCGCGCACTGATCTCAAGAGGCTTTGTGCCAGCAGAATCTATCGAAACAGCAAACCTTGCCATTTTTGTTGTTTACGGCATCGGAGACCCTCAACAACATCAATACTCATATTCAGTACCTGTGTGGGGACAGACTGGGGTCTCTTCATCCACGACACAGGGTATGTTAAGTACGTATGGAAATTATGGAACTTATAGTGGGACAACCACGTATAACCCAACTTACGGTATCAAGGGTTATTCATCTCACGTTGGCACTTATACAACGTACTTCAGATTCTTGGTGCTTGATGCTATTGACCTATCTGAGTACCGAAAATCAAAAAAGGAAGTGCAGCTGTGGAAAACAACTGTAACGAGCGCAGGCAGGAGTGGTGATCTAAGGCGTGTTTTTCCAATTATGGTCACTGCCTCAAAACCACATATCGCTACGAATTCAGGGCAGCAGATCAAAATAGAGATTTATGAGAATGACCCCAACATTCTCGAAATAAAAAACCAAGTGCCCATGAGCCCAAAAAAATGAGAGACGGGGACAGGGGCATCCTTCAATATTTCAATTAAACGGATGGCGTGAAGTAAAATGAATAGTCATAAATCTTCAATAATGAGACTTTGTAGACAATGTGTCTACAACATTTGTAGAAAATGTTTCTACAGAATTTAGAATCCCCGTAAAGCCAATACAGGCTTTGGTTTGAGCAATTAAGTATTATATGTATTCACTGTGAATGTAAGCATGGAAACCTGTTGATAAATGTTTTTTCTGAAGTACAGATGGGGACCAAGAGAACATTCCTGAAATGTTGAAATGTGATAAGTGCAAAATCTTATAATGACCGCCCCACGAGATAATACAGCCGACGTCTTACAACCATGGTTGATTTTGTCGTTATGCGATGAATATGAGCACAATATATAGCCATACATATTACCATACTTTAGTATTGCCAGAAGTGGGCAGTTCTGGTATAGTCTAATAATGAGAAAAGCAACTTTTGAATGGGATGAAGAAAAAGACAAGGAGAACCAAACCAAACACGGTATTTCTTTTCTGACCGCACAACAGGCTTTTCTTGATCCCCGCCGTGTTATCGCGGAAGACGTTACCCATAGCACCGAAGAGGATAGGTATTACTGCATGGGATATGTCGGTGAAGGTATTCTGACCGTCAGATTCACATACCGTGGCAATGTTATTCGCATCTATGGCGCAGGTTATTGGAGAAAAGGAAGGAAAATCTATGAAGACCAAAATAAAATACACTGATGAAACTATGGGCGATCTAAAGATCGTCAAAGACTTTCTCCCCCCACCCGATCAATTGGTGCTGAGGGAAGACAATGTGAAGGTCACCATATCTTTGAAGAAATCAAGTATCACTTTCTTTAAAGAACAGGCAAAGAAACAGAAGACTTCTTACCAGAAGATGATAAGAGAGGTAGTGGACTGGTATGCTTCACATTATCAGAAAAGTGCATAACCCGTCATTCCAGGGCATCCGCAAAGCGTCGCGCTGAATTCTGTGTTATATTTTGAAATGCATTTATAGAACGAAATGAATATAAGACAAAAAATACGAAAAGGTCTCATTTTATTTTCTTTCTTTTTATTCCCGGCAACTTTCTACTATTTATCTCCAGTGCTCATTGTTCAGGCAAGCTCAAA
>JAPLKC010000135.1:0-8766 GCA_026388255.1 Pseudomonadota bacterium
CTCCCTTGCCGTTTTCTTTATACTCCCTTAGGATCTCCTGGACCTTTTTCGGAGTCAGGAGCCCGTATGTCTCACTATTAATCATAATAACCGGTGAAAGGGAGCAACAGCCAAGGCAGGCAACCTTCTGCAACGTAAAAAGACCGTCTTCTGTTGTCTCATCATTAGTTATTTGCAACTCATTCTCAAGAGTCCTGATAATAGCGGTGGAGGAATTCACGTGACATGCAGTCCCGTCACAAACCTTGATAATGTTTTTTCCCTGTGGTTTTAACCGGAACTGGGCATAAAATGTGATTACTCCGTAAATGTCGGCCGAAGGTATGCCCACTATCTCGCTTATGTAATCAATCGCCGATTCAGGTATATACCCGTATGTTTCCTGAGCAGATTGAAGAAGCGGGATAAGTGCCCCCAATTCGCCCTGATACTTCCATAACTCAATCTTGAAATTGGAGAACTGGCTTGCGCCATATTCTTCTTGTTTCACGGTTTCATTCTGCGGCATATCTAATCTCCCTCTTTTATGTATTCTCTCCTGCATTTTTGCATGGGTTCAGCGACATGGAATCTGAAGCCCTTAATAGCTAAACCCCGGTGTCCCGCGGAGAGGGCCGGGATCACCAGGGTCAAGTAACACTGATAAGATTTCTATCAGATATTACGTCTCAAAGAGCGTTATTATAGGCCATTCTTTAATCCGCAACACACCGTCAAGTGATTTGAATTTATTCTTTATAGTATTGCCGATCTCGCTGAAACTGGTGCCTTTCATCAGCAGGATCATATCATATTTTCCCCTTGTGTAGTCACAATTAACGACTTGATCATTGAAATAAAGAGCCGGGTAGATGGCCTCGAGCTTCTCTTTCTCGATTTCTAAGGTCACATAAGAGGATGCCCTGATCCGGGCTGTCTGGTTTGTATCAACCTCACTTTCACCTTTATCGCGGCCTAATGCCTTGTCAACTGATCCGATTATCGAATGTACATTCTCCCCGAATATCGGAGCCTCCACGGTGAGAAGCGATACATCTGCCACGCCTGCAATGGTCTTGATCTGATTTTCCGTTATATCATCAATTGCGTCCATGGTTTCGGCCTGTAACAGGAGGACCAGATCATAATCTCCCCTGATGGCATCGCAGTAAAGGACATTTTCATGAAAGTAGAGCTGGCGGTAAACCTTCATCAAATTCGCAGAGGCATCAAGGGTAACCATTGCGTAGGCTGTCATAAACTGAGCTGTAGACGGGCGCTCTGTTGGGACTGGCCTTGCAACCTCGGCTGCCTCGGCTTCCTGAGGTATTGTCTCGATAGCTTCAGCCAGGTCTTCCATGGTGAAGGGTTTTTCCAGATAAGCAGCTACATGCTGTGTCTTTACTGCATCGGCGATTGTTTGAGTCCCATATCCTGTGATAACAATTACAGGGAGCTGGGGATAATTGAACTTGATCACCTTCAGGAGTTTCAACCCATCAATATCAGGGAGCCTGACATCAATAATTGCGCAATCGAGGGGAACCTTCCTCTTCTTCAGATTCTCCAGCGTTTGTAATGCCTTCATTCCATTCTCGCACGGTTCGGTATGATACCCTTTCTGCATTAATCCCATCGACACATGTCTTCTCAAAGATGCTTCGTCGTCGATCAACAATACGTTTCTTTCCATTGTATGTTCTCCTTTCTTTATTATATTCAGGTTATCTTCCATGTTACTATCTATTAAAGCAATAAATGTGCCATTATTCACATACCTTATATTGCAATAGGTTAGACTATAACTGGTATTGCAGACCTTTTAGACTCTGATAAATAAATTGATATATTTTTCAATAAATCAAGTATTAGCAAGTAGTTAGCCGCTGTTAATTTTAATTACAGTTATCACTTGTCTTTTTGAACTTCATAAACCTATTATTGTCAAAGGGTTATCGGTGTTAAATTAATTAACGTATTGATTGTGTACAGTGAAATACAACAATATTTATGAAGCTGCCAGGGGCTCTTCCAGTCCCCTTACTCCAGAACCACTGCTTCTACACAGAACATTTCTACAGACTTTGCAAGAATTTTATCAACAGTCACTATGATTAATCCTTCTGTAGATGCGATAGCAAGATGCAGGGCGTCAAGTGTCCTTAATGCAGTATTGAAAAGACCTACACTAGAGAGTTTTTGAGCAACCCTCATCGTATGCCGGAACAACAAACCGGCAACAGGCGTCTTTCGATAATCCGGCAGAACCAGCGTTTGGCCGGATTCATAGAGTCCTTTGTGCGGCGCTGAACGGTATAGCGCCGTGTAACCCACGATTCTGTTATCCGGTGTTCTGGCAAGAAGAGGAATATATTCACCGTTTTGAAAGGCTGTCACAAGCTGTTCAGGGTTATAGACTATCTTGATCGGGTACCCGTCTCCATACACCTCTTTGAAAAGCTCTACCACACCTGCAGCATCACCCGGCTCAAACAGGTCTATTTTATAACCACCTTCACTCATTCCTTACCTCTGCAAGCTTTTTTACGCATAACACAAAAATCAGCCTGAGCCCGCGCAGCGGGCGATTGGCTCCAACGTCTGGATACTATTCAAGGCCTCCTCGAGAAGTGATAAAATGATTTTGCAAGGAACCAAATTTTACCCTTACAGGAGGAAGCCTTATGAACTTTTACAAAGGTCAACACAAATTTTACTGCGGTATCGATCTTCATGCAAGAAAAATGTATCTCTGTATCCTCGATGAGAAAGGAGAGATTAAACTGCACCGGAACATGGACACCAACAAAGAAATCTTTCTCAAAGCAATTGAACCCTATAGGGAAGATATTGTTGTTGCTGTTGAATGTATGTTTGCCTGGTACTGGATTGCTGATCTGTGTCAGAAAGAAGGTATATCCTTCGTATTAGGTCATGCCCTTTACATGAAGGCAATCCATGGTGGCAAGGCAAAGAACGACAAGATTGATTCGCAGAAGATAGCTGTTCTCTTAAGAGGCGGAATGATTCCTCAATCCTATGTCTACCCCGAGAAGATGAGAGCAACAAGAGATCTTATGAGAAGAAGAAATCATCTGATGAGGAAGAGAGCCGAGCTTTTAGCTCATATACAGAATACCAACAGCCAATACAACCTCGATGAGACCTTCGGATGTATTGCGGTACCCAGTAAAAGAGGAGACATCGTGGGCAGCTTTGGCAATCCTGCTGTTCAAAAGAGCATGGAGGCTGATCTTAAAGTCATTACCGTTTATGACGCCACTCTTCATGATCTGGAAAAGACTATTCTGAGGCTGGCTCAATACCATGACCCCGTATCTTATGCTTTGCTTGATTCTATTTATGGGATAGGGAAAATAGGTGCCCTCACCATACTCTATGAGATAGAAGATATAAAGAGATTCCCGCGGGTCCAGGATTTTGTCTCCTATGCACGATTGGTCAAGTGTTCCCATGAATCTAATGGAAAGAAGTACGGCAATGGAGGAAGCAAGATCGGCAATGCTCATCTCAAGTGGGCATTCTCTGAAGCAGCAGCCCTTTTTCTCAGAGGGAATGAACCGGCAAAGAAATGGTTTGAGAAGTTAACCAAAAAGCACGGCAAGGGAAAGGCATTATCTATTCTTGCCCATAAGCTGGGTAGAGCAGTTTACTTTATACTGAAAAACAAGGAGGCATTCGACATGCAGAAGTTCTTAAGATAAACGGAGGGAAGCGGAGAGCCAGACGCCTAACTGGAACACCAATGGGTACGAACACGTAACGTTATCTCTATAAGGGACAAGAGCACCCATGTGCATGGAACACTATTGAGATGCTATGACGATAATGCCCGGTAGCCTACACGCTTGGATTAGAGATCCGCTTCCGCTCCTTAGATTTTATAGACTTATTACAAAGGTTCTGCCCCTCGCCCGAACCTGGAACTAACTGGGGATGTAACCATAACCCCTTCCTTTGATGAGGACGGTATGAGGGTACGATATATTTTCTAGGTCGTAAAGGATTGACCTTTACAGTCCTGTGTTATGCGGGGTAAACCTCGATAGGTGTTTGGTGCAGAAACTTTGCGCCGATAATGAAACAAAGACGGAACCGTTGGCAATAGGTCAGATGGTCGGTCATGGAGAGTGCGAAAAAAAAGTAAAGATTTTTCGTTCAGGGAGAGAATTATCTATTGACACGGGGAGGCCTTATAAGGGTTGGGCCTTATAAGGGTTATACGCTTCATTTGTCACACAATCGATCATATTGGTATAGAACCTCTGAAGTCATGTCCGAAAGAGATGCGAAGTCTGTCAGGCCGGAGTCTCGAAAAACACAGGAGACCGCGGCGCTCAGGTGGTCCCAATACACGGCCAGTTCATGAACACTGCTCCTCCGCATGGCTTCTCTGCATAGAAAACCCACAAATCCAGGCTCTGGACTTAGAACCAATACTGTCTTGCCGGTACTCCTCAGGAGTTCCCTGAAAAACTCAAATGTTTCAATATCATCGAATGTATCATGCTGTGAGGACTTCCCGAACGAATACCCTATGATCACAAAGTATCGGCCAGCATAGAACAGCGGTCGGGCCGCCAAATAAGCAGCGCGTGAAGTTATGGTGATAGGTTCAGGTTGTGGCAGCAATACACCTGGTATCTGAGGAGCGGCAAAGCCAAACTCCAATAAGGCATCAATTACCTCGTCCCACCTGGGACTACGAACCAGTGCCGGAGGTATTCTTCCGTGTGGCTCCAGCACATAATGTCCAAGACAATACCGTCTTGCAAGCCCATCCACATTCATATTGAAAAACGTAGACGGTTTTGCAGCTCGCAAGAACAGGCCGTATTGATCGGCCAAGGGTGCGTTTTGGGGTGGGGACAGTTGCTGCAGAACCATAGCATGGACGGCTGACGGGAATAAGTACCTCAACAATGCGGCAGTGATTTGATCGGTACCCTCTGTGGGATCGCCAATCACCCGCTCAAAAACGGGATCAGGCTCCACACGTTCAACAGGGTACATTCCAAAAGAGCGATATCGCGTGACTACTGTTTTTTTCAATTCGCGTGTTAGTGGAACCATGCCTGCGGACGCGCCTGCACCAAGCAAATAGAACGTGTGCATCATTCCAAGAGCTTGAAAAAGAAGACGAAGTTGTATATGACGTTTGTCAGTTCTCATGCGTATAAAGCAAAGCTAAGGGATGCGGCGGATTTTCCGCGTCCCTCTCAAACTACTGGTTATGCGAGCCGGAAGGCGTGACTTCACGGGGTTTCTCGCTCACCCTTCTTAACTTCGGTTTCGAGCGCTTGATCCGTAAAGAATACGTTAATTGTTTTGCCAGACAAGCCGATATCAAGGCGCGTGCGGCCGTCATCCCAAATGTATCCAGAACCTGTATCTTTCGTGGGTTTGCCGTACTTTGCGAGATACGGAGACGTGACACCCTTCCAGCCAATCTTCTTCACACTCGATTCGTTGTAATGGAACCCGATTTGATAAACGACGTTGTAAGTGGTGCGAACATCAGCCGATGTTGCGTCATCAGGAAGCTGCTTTATACCTGACTGAATATGGAAAAACCTTTTTTTCAATGCTTTGTTCTGTCGCGATACAGCCTCCCCCGCTTCCGGTTTGCCATATTTTGTGAGTAATGCCGCAAGGGGATCTATGTCTTCTTTGATTGTGAAAAGCTGCCCAACTTGCTCCGGTGTCATTCCAAGTTCCAAGCCAGCAATGCCACGTGGCACATGGGTTGCGGAAGAATGCAGTTCTCTATTGCCAGTAGCTACCAGAGCCAGCATAAGAAAAACCCATAACAAAAACGGATAAAGTATATTGTGTGTTGTTTTTCTCATATCAATCCTCCAGTTGTAATGAAATCAGCCGCGGCTGAAAGACGTCGGCTGGATTGCCTTGTTGGGATTCATTCTTTTTGCTTTCCGAGACAAACCAATCGGATTCGCTACCCGTCTCAATGTTTCAGGCATACACCCTCCCACATCAACAAATATCAGACAGAAGGATATATTTCAAAATGGACCTCCTTTATAAGGGCAACAAGATGATGCCGTTTCGGAGAATTGTCGGGATTCCTCACAACATCATGAATGGTTTGTACCCGGATGTTCCTGCCTTCCATCGGGAGTAATCGAGAAAAGATATAACAAGGCAGAATGATATCAACCCGCACAATTATCGTGTCTTCGAGCTCAAACAGCGGCTTGCCATCTTCATCATGCTCGCCCCAACCCAAAGGCTTCTCATTTCCATCGTAATAAATACCGCCGATATACTGCTTTTCATCGGTGCTCAGATCTACATCTATCTCCTGTTTCTCAGTAAACTTAACATTTATGAGCACCCATGTTTTCTTCCCGAAATTGTTCTTGAAACGTGCATCACAGCCGTCGAGATTCCCATGCCTTAATTCAATAAGGCTTCCCTCTAACTCCATCGATGTATCGGAAAATGGTGCCCCATTATAAAAACCAGTGCTAAATTTAGATGTTACTATCTTTACTACTGCTTCAAAACCCCCGAGGGACATAATCCAGCCTCCATCTGTTTTGCTTACCACTCTGCTTGATTGGATCTCTTCCCGTGAGTGGTAAGCTATGTCATATCTTTTCCCCAACGCCTTGTTAGGGCTTCAGTTTATCTTCTATTGCGTTGATGCAGCCCCTCACAACGATATCTCCCAAATCAATAAGGGTCAAATATACATTCACATCGGGATCGACATTGACAATCGGGGTGCGCCCGTCGGAAAAGAAGAAAGTCCAATACTTACCTTCATGAACAACGTCACAACGTAGATCGTAAAGCAAATCAACTACTTTTCCGAGGTTTAGCCCAACCATTGGCGTTGCGTTATAATCAAGAAAGCTTGCTTCGAGCTTTTCCTTGTCGGGCTGTGACAGAAACTGGTTGAAGAATCTTCTAACATACTTTCTGGACTGACCTTCATCCGCAAAACTATCGTGAAGCTTTGATATGTGTTCCACGCAAATCATAAGAAAGAGGAGTGGAAGAGATTCTCTCCTCGGCCGCAATATAGGGATATCGTCGGCAATTGACACGAGGCGTTGGGTTTGATGCATCATGATTTTTGCTTTATGATTAGAGTGAGAGGGTGTTAACAACTCACACCTGTTTACGAAATGCTCCGCCGCATGTGAATCAATAAAATGTGGTTCGAAGAAACTAACCCACTCATTCATCGCATTATTTTCCCTCATTATCTCTGGCCACAACATTTAATATACCAATATACTTTTTCCTTAAAACTCATATCATACTAAAGACAAATAACCCTCAAAAGGTTGCTTTTTTGAAGATAAATTAACTTGATTAATAGTATTTGTTGATATTACCTGATATTTACCAGGTTGGGATAATATAGGTCTCTCTACAAATGACCAAAGCAATTCAGGATATACCATTTGGATTTTATTGATCCGCTGTCTCATGCAAACCCTTTAACTGAAATGATAATGTGTTTACATGGTGTTGGTCCCCCATCCCAGCCTTTTGATATTATTACCACAATCTAATTGCTTTTCAAGGAAATAATTATATTATAGTGAACAGTCGTTAGTGAACAGTGAATAGTTAAAAACCCATTCACTACCTTTTTCTTACTTCACAGTTTGATCCGCTTCATAAGTCCTCTTATCTTTTCTACTGTTCACTGTTCACTATTCACTATTCACTGTTTCTCTCACACTTGTGGTGGTCTTTTCTTGCCGTATGGGATGTTAGGCATCTGTTGTTGTACAAAATCACAGAAAACCTGTAGTTCATAAAGATATTTTTCAACATCTTCCCTTTTATACGTTCCAAGGCCTTTCTCAAAGACTGTCTTCATGGATGTAAGGCCTTTAACCTGTCTTTTAACGGATACGGGTTTTGTGTTGGCAGGGTCAGGTTTGACCTTTTTATATGCGGTGAGCATTCTTTCCAGAGCAATATAAGTAACCGGCGTCTTCAAAATATCGGTAAATATCGTCATAAGATCGGGGCAATCAAGGTTAGCGGCAAAGAGGTACCCCTGTGAAACAGGGAGATTTCCTGACCTGATTTCAGCCTGAACATCAGGAGGAAGTTTTAAAAGTGAAATTGTGCGAGACAGCGTCCGTATTGACTTTCCAACTATTTCAGCGATGACAGACAATGTGTCTGTAACTTCCGGCGATACAGAATCTGGCTTGAGGTCGTAGTTCGCCAGCTCGTTCATCACCCCGTCTACATCGTACCCCTTATCAGTATGTTTTGCCTGAATATATGCCAATATGCCTTTTGCCTGATCGATGGGATTCAAGTCTTCTCTCTGAAGGTTCTCAGTCAACTGATAAGCCAGTATCTCATCCTTCTGGGTAATCGTATTGACGATACGTACCGGGATAGATTCCGATCCAAGCTTTTGTACGGCCAGATAACGGCGTTCCCCGCAGAGAAGCAGATATTTGCCGTCTTTAGGAGTTACAAGGACAGGTTCTAATACGCCCCGGTCTTTAATTGACTCCATGAGAGACTTAAAAGATTCCCCCTCCGTATCTATTCCTGAGCGAATCTGTTCTTCCACAATAATGCTTTCCAGAGACAGGTACATAAATTCCGGACTTTCAACTGTTTTCTTTGTTGCCATCTTATCCCCCTTTATTTATTTGTTGGTTTTGTTAAAACCTATACCCCTTTCTTTCTCTGCGCACTCTGCGAGAGATAAAGCTTTAAAATCTTTTATCCTCACGCCCACTCCCTGCGGTCGTTCGA
>JAPLKC010000135.1:8848-9202 GCA_026388255.1 Pseudomonadota bacterium
ACCTGCCTTTCTCTGCGTACTCTGTGAACTCTGCGAGAGACAATGCCTTTGATTCTTTTTCCTCTCGCCCACTCCCTTGCGGTCGTTCGAGTACGCAGAGAGCGCAGAGTTGAAACAATTTATCCTTACCCTGATATGAGGATACCCATATCAGGGTAAACTCACAGCACCTGTCGGTGCGTAATTGTTAACTATCCGTGTAATACCGTTTTTCAGCATTATTTCATTAAAGTTGATCAGCAGGCCCACAGGTTTTTCCATCAATCTAAGATAGGTAAGAAGTTGTTTCTTATGAACAGGTTTTACTTCTTCTACTGATTTAAGTTCTATAACAACCGTGTTTTCGATAAGAAG
>JAPLKC010000136.1 GCA_026388255.1 Pseudomonadota bacterium
CGGCAGGGGATACGCTGAATATAATCTTCACAGCTCCGGGAAAATATGAGTTAGAGGTGGAAACAATTCTTGCAGGGACAGAATCGGTAAGAACGATAAAGCATGTTGTGAATGCAGTCGACTTTCACAGAATCACCGTCAGTATATCGGGGAAGAAGGCAGTATGGGTTGGTGAAGAGTATACCTATACCGCCGTGATACCACTAAAATTTAGTGGCCTGAATATTCTTACGAGATGGACGCTCCCGGATAACTCTACTGTGGATGGCAGACAGGTAACGATGACCCCGACCGCCGAGGGGACATACTCCCTGAAATGTGAGGGGTGGGTTAACGGTCACAGGGATGCAACATTAAAAACGGTACAATACAAAATTACGGCAGTGGGCTACAGCTTCCCCACGCCAAAAATCAACGTGAAAAAGACGGAAGGGTTAGGACCATACAATGTGACGTTCAAGATTGATTACACGGTTAAAAAGATCATGGGGCTTCAATACCGCATTACCTACAACTGGAATTTCGGTGACGGAGAAACACTGACGACTACCAATACGGTTGTTCACCACCTTTTTTCAAGGGTAGGCACCTATAATGTAACGATGACCGCAACCGACCAGTATGACAATACAACAATGGACAATGTGACGATAACCGTTGGCGCGGCTCCTATAGGAATCGGTTTTAAGGTCTCAGCATCGAACAAGTACATGAGGGCGCCGCTCGAAATCTATGTTAGAAGCGCTATATCGAAAAAGATGCCCCTCGACAGTCTCGAAAGTTATGTATGGAAGGTAGACGGAGTCGCTGCCGAAAACACGAAGTCTGAATACCTGAGGGCTACCTTCAGCGAACCGGGCGATCACACCGTCACTTATACAGCAACCATGAAAAGCGGCGCCACGGCGACAGACTCGGTTGACATCACGGTGAATCCGAACCAGCCTCCGACATGCACCATCGACCATACACTGGGTGTGGGCAGTTACGTGTACTTGAAGGCAAAATGCACCGACCCGGACGGCAGAATCTCAGCATACAAGTGGGATCTGGACGACGACAGGGGCTACAGGAAAGGCTCTGCGAACATATCCTTTAAAGCGCCAGTGACACATACATACAGCATTGGTCTTAAAGCGACGGACGATTCCGGTGAAGAAGCTGAATTTACAAAAGAGATTACGGTCACAAAGGAATAGTTTCAAAGGCAGGGGGGGTAGTAACCCCCCTTCGCTTTTTTAAAAGATGGGGTAGATTATGGTAATGATAAACAGAAATATTGATGATCCGATGACGTTCTTCTTTTGGGAAGTAGATGAAATCGTTGTTATCGCCGCCACTATATTTATAGGCATTATCATCAACATGCTTTTTGCTCTTGGGATTGTGGGCATCGTATGTGCCTATATCCTGAGGAAGATCAAGAAGAACAGTTCGGAGGGCGTGATGATACATTTCCTGTATTGGCATGGGTTCATACCATTAAGAAATTGCCCGAAAAGTTACATCAGAGAATTGTCAGAATAGGCTGATTGAAAATTATTGTAGGTTTTATTCGCTTCCGCATGTAAAATGTGAAAATTGTTTCACCTGTCTATACGTATAGCACCAAGTCAAGCATATGGCCTTTTCAGTAAATCTAAGAATTATTGAAAGTGAGATTTGAGACTGGTGCGTTCATATAGCAGTTTTCATATCGAAATGTGCAGGAATGATCAGGAAGAAAGTTAAATTTGCCGGTTATCGTTGGCACCTACTTATCGATATTTGGCCTTTTAACTTTTATCAGCTATTACGGGCAGTAACATTAATACCGACCTGTCGGCACAAATAAAAATGAAAAAAGGTACACGAGGTCTCCGGTCTGTAGTAAGAATATCAATACACTATTCCAATCGGGAGTGATCTGAGCCTTGCGCTTTTCGCGGCAAACTTCGTTATCTTCGTCGTCGAAAGTCCTCAACATGTGCTCGATACGATTCCGGATTGATCCTCTTCGCTGCCTCGTTATCCATCGAAAGCCAACCAAATGATCGATTTATCCACGTTCTCCGTCACAGGGTTAGCGAAATTAGCTATGTTTCTACGGCTCCTTAACCATGCCAGCTTTTGCCATTGTTGCTATTTGAGTTTCATGGTGATATATTATCATCAAGGTTTTGCTGCCCATTAAAGGGAAGGGAAGGGTTTATAGCGTCAAATTTGAAAAGCAAATATGCGCTTGTTTCCCAATAAAATGGCATGGTTAAGGAGAATCCCATAGATTTCCTGTAAAAAAAACTTGACACTTTATTGACAATATGGCACAACTGACTTTAAGCAGACTTTAAACAGACTTTAATTTGTGTATGTGTGTTTTTTTCGGGAGGTCGCTGACACCGGCGACTCTCTGTGGAAGGGGGTAGGTAGTAAAGTTACTTTTTGCCGATAATAATTGAACCGGGAAACATAAGGTGCTCACTTATTTATAGAGGGAGGGAAAATGAAGGAGTTTATTTTTGAAGATAAGACGGAGAACATTGTAGATCTCGTCGGGTTTTCACCTATAGAGGAATGTTTTATCGTAATTAATGCGGAGTTAGGAACAACATATCCGGCAGGCTCTGCGATGAGCTCCCGCCCTAAGCTTGCCAGTCCTTCCAACGGATCATTGGCACGAGACAATTTCTTAAAGGAAGCCTTTATGAAGGGAGTGCAGAAGGCTTTATAGCAATTGATTGCACCTTATCCAGCAGCCGCCATAGCAAAGGTCCTATCGGACAAGAACAAAAAACTCGTCTTCATAATTGGCAATGGCTTCCAGCCAGTCGATAGCATACAAAAAGAAGAGGACTTCAAAGATTCAGTTAGAACGCATTATGGAGCGGATTATGGAGCGGTTACAGCGTC
>JAPLKC010000137.1 GCA_026388255.1 Pseudomonadota bacterium
CGTTAGTGAATAGTGAACAGTTAAAGACATTTTATCAAGCTCACTGTCATTACTCTTTGCTCCTTTCACATTCTGCCTTCAGCCTGCCTCTTTTCCTTTCACCATTCACTGCCTTCATTGCGGATTGCTGCCTGAATCTCATCGGAAAGTTTTAAAAGTGAAATCGTGCGAAGCAGCGTCCGTGTTGACTTTCCGCAGATTTCAGCAATTGCCGACAATGTGTCGGCAATTTCCTTGGGTAGGTCTTCGGGCCTCCTATCATAACTCACAAACTCACTCATCACCCCATCCACATCATAGTTTTTATCAGGGAGTTTCGCCTGAATATATGCCAATATCCCTTTCGCCTGATCCATGGGATTTAAGTCTTCTCTCTGAAGATTCTCCGTCAGTTGAAGGGCTATGGTGTCGCCTGATTCCTTGCCTGCTTCAATAATTCTTACTGGTACGGATTCAAGCCCTAACTGTCTGGCTGCAACAAGACGCCTCTCTCCGCAGATGAGTAGATATGTCCCGTCATCCTGTGTGGTTACAAGAAGAGGTTCTAAAATGCCCTTATCTTTGATCGACTGCATGAGTGATTTAAATGAATCTGTTTCAATATTAATATTCGATCTAACCTGTTCCAACACTATAATCTTGTCTGCGGAGATATACAGAAACTCTGGATTTACAGTTGTCTTCTTTGTTACCATAATTTTACCCCCCTTATTATTTCAGTGAATAGTCGTAACCTATTAACTGCCATCATCGCCATTTCACTGTCTACTATCCACTATTCACTGCCTTTAATCCCCCTTGATGTCGCTATTTATTGTAGATATTTAGAAACAATGTGTCAAGACATTTCCGAGCTTTCTGCGGGGAATACCGGCGACCTTGTATCCTTTGTGTCGAACATTTCAGATCGGGATGTATTTTATGAAAAATTATTAGATTCACCTACCAATCGAGCATAAGGACTTTTGACTTTGATCGTAGGTTACGGGAACAAATGTTGGTTTCATGAACAGCACAATCTGTGCAAAAAACAAGACCTTACCCCCAAGTCTCCCCGGGTAGAAAAACCGTGGAAACTACAATGGCGCACTTAAGGATTGAAATAAAATAATGATTGTTATAATCTCTTTTTATGAAAGAAACAAAAAAACAAGACCCGATAGTCATATTGAAAATACTACCCCTTATTTTTGTTCTGCTTATGTTTGGTTGTTCTGCCAAAGGGCCAGTCCTTTATCCGAATACATACCTGAAGTCAGTAGGAGAAGAAAAAGCCTTACGTGACATTAATGAATGCAAGAACAATGCTGATGCGTATATTACATCAAGCGCCGGCAAAGAAGCATTAAAAAGCACGGCAGGAGGCAGTGCCGCCGGGGCATTAATTGGCGGGGCCGCAGGAGCAGTTACCGGCGATATAGCAGGAAGTGCCGGGATAGGAGCGGTTACCGGCGCAGCATCCGGACTTTTGTATGGTTTAGCCAAGGGCTCGGAGCCAAGCCCGGTATATAAAAGTTTTGTAGAGAAATGTCTGCGGGAAAAGGGCTATGAGGTAATTGGCTGGCAATAGTTTGTGCAGAATTGATAAGTATGATCGGAGCTAAAAAAAACCGTATAAAGTTAATAAACAAAAAAGGAGGAACGTATGACAAAGAAAGCTACTGCTGAGTTCATCGGTACCTTCTGGCTGGTCCTGGGAGGGTGTGGAAGCGCTGTTCTGGCCGCTGCTTTTCCAAATGTTGGAATTGGCCTACTCGGTGTATCATTTGCTTTCGGTCTTACTGTTTTAACCATGGCCTTTGCTATTGGACATATATCAGGGTGCCACTTGAATCCGGCGGTATCTGTGGGGCTCTGGGCCGGCGGTCGTTTCCCGGCAAACCAACTCCTGCCTTACATAATCGCGCAGGTTTTGGGTGCGGTTGTCGCAGGTGGTGTCCTATACGTTATTGCCAGTGGAAAAGCGGGTTTCGATGTTTCCGCTGGTTTTGCCTCTAATGGCTATGGTGTCCATTCGCCTGGCGGGTATTCTTTACTGGCAGCCCTGGTCACCGAAATCGTTATGACTATGATGTTTTTGCTTATTATTCTTGGCTCAACCGATAAACGTGCACCGCAAGGCCTTGCACCGATCGCAATCGGCTTGGGTCTTACGCTGATTCACTTGATCAGCATTCCCGTTACCAACACTTCGGTCAACCCGGCTCGCAGCACCGGTGTAGCTTTGTTTGTCGGGGATTGGGCTCTTGCTCAGTTATGGCTATTCTGGGTGGCACCAATCATTGGCGCTCTCATTGGTGCGGCGATCTATCGATTTATTGGCAAATCAGAAAACTGATATTTGTATAACCAGGCAAGTCTTAAAAGAATGCTCGAAGTTGCGAGTCACATGCGGTTTCATTGCGAGCGAAGTCGAGCAACAAAGCTTCTTCGGTCATGATACTATGTGATTCAGGTAATTTTTTCACAGGTTCTACCCTCTGGGTGCTATCTATGAATCCAAATTGGTATAAGGTTAAAACCGGAGCGCCCTTTTTTCTGATTTGAACCGCGGGTGTATTATCATTTCAACGATGCTTTTTGACTTTAATTCATCCGGTTTTTGCGTAATTTCTGATTTGACAAAGGATCATAACTTAACGGCCTGTTGCCCGAATCCCCTTTGATCCCAACCCCGTATTTGTTCTTAACATGTCTTCATTATGAAGATTTGTGCCTTCCGGATTTTCACCTGTTTCATAAAAAAGGTGCAGGGGACGAAGATACATCTTGCAAA
>JAPLKC010000138.1 GCA_026388255.1 Pseudomonadota bacterium
ACAGTTGGAAAAAGCCGGCACACCACTCGATGATTTTGATCTTATCCTCGCTTCCTGTGCAATTACCCACAACATAACTCTTGTTACAAATAACACGAAACACTTCAAGAGAATTAAGGGACTAAAACTGGCCAATTGGGCGATATATCCAGAGCAGTAACCGAGGTCCGATTCCAAAGTGCGGTCATGAGACACGCGGTTGATGTAGCGGTTTGAGCGCATGACACACTTTTTTATGATACAATACGGCAAAAAACCGTACATAGCACCCTTCCTTTCGGCTCACCGGGGGAGACTCTCTTATGCAAAAAACAAGACCTGACCCTATAAGTTTTCCAAGAGAGGTCCACTGTGAATGCCGGTTATGGGCTGGTTTGTTGCTACTCTATCGAGATTATGAAGAACCTGTCATCTATTTTTCTGATAACAAACCGTTCATTTTGCTCTCCCTTCTTCTGATATACAGTCTGAACTTGAAACACTCCCCCTTCATCAGATATGTTCGAACTCTCTATCTTTGAATTCAGTATGCTCCCTGCAGCATCAAACCATGTACGTTGACCTTTGGTGAATTCCTGCCATTCTGAATCAGAAGGAATCCTGCCGTGTGGCCGGTATATCTCTTTTATCTTTGGATAGTCCTGGCTATTGAAATAGCTGTTCATCGTTTTGATGATATTCTCACCTTCTGTTCTCACTTTCTGTTCGTTCCTCTGTTTCAAGACCTCGTGGCTTTGATAGTTGTCGCTGTCCCCAATCACAAAGTCAAAAGCGACGTTGCTCATGCCCATTGCATCAAGCGTCGCAGTTCTTCCCATACCTCCAAAATGCAGGGCGTGGAAACCTTCTGTCAAGTTGGCCTTAGGCGTTATTTTGTACATATCCTTTTTTCCACTTATAGGCGCAACATCAAATTCAATATTGCTGACAGCGGACCACAAATTGACTTCAACATGTGTTCTACCGAATATATTCTGAACAGAGCTTCCCTTTACAAACCCCAGCTTTGCAAGGCCTATTGATTTTGGATTGATATCCTTTTCAAACACAATCAAGTATTTGACAGATTTGTGGCCCGTCCCGGAAGCGCCTTTCAGGCCGGCAATTGACTCCATGAGGTTTCCGGCGAGCATTATCTTATGTCCTTCCAATCGTACGCGTTCTTTATCGGTGTACGCATAAATGCCGTAGTTTTCAGGGAGGTTTTGACTGCACGCGACTAACAACATCGCAAAAGTTAAGATGATACAACTGATTTTTGTCATGTTCACTCCTTTATGATAAATGTGCCATCAGCATTAATATGATCCTTTTTTCTTCTTTTTTTCTTTTGGTTGAGTACGGGAAGGTGGTTCCTTCCCTACAGGTTCTACCTTTGCTGGTTCAAGTGTATCGACTATCGGTGAAGGTGGGGTTATTCTTAAATTGTTCTTAACACCGCCATCTGAAGTTTTAATTCCACCGAGCAACTCCCATGTTTGCCCGTCATCTAAGGTTCTGTAGAGTCCATCTAAGGTACCCACAAAGACGGCCTCCTTGCCGCCTTCTTTGGTAATCGCAATTAAAGCCGATGATATGGCAAACTCGCGGTTGCTTGGAGTATACTGAGCGAAGGGCTTCCATGTGTGACCGTGGTCGGATGATTTTATTATGAAGAATACATTTTCTTCTTTTCCCTGCTCTTTCTTCACCACATCCGTGTACGTGACAAACATAGTTCTTAGATCAACGGGGTCAATATAGACCGCCGAACCATCCTTATAATATGAATCCGTGCTTTTATGGCCCTGTTTCAGAAGAATTTCCCATGAATTACCCAAATCATTCGAGGAAAGTAAATAATCAGGCCGCTTAGTCTCATGAATATACAAAATGATACTATTCCCCTCAAAAAATATTGGATCGATTCTTCTTTGTTCTATTGAGACCGCATGTTCCTTGCCAAGCCCTTCCATGCTAGGCCTCAAGTCCTTCCATGTCCAACCCCCGTCGACACTGAGATGGGAATCTGCCAGCATTTTCTGAGGATCTCCTTTCGCATGAAGGAGATTGCGGGCCTTAACCTTGAGGTCTATCGTGTTCTTGGTCTTGATATCGTATCGATACACGTTGCCCGCGCATACATAGCGGATGTCCGGATTGTTGGGATGAAACCCTATGCTTGTGGGCCTCCATCTGAGAAACTTATTAGGGCTTGTCCATGTCTGGCCGCCATCATAGGTGACCGCCTCGCTGAATGCTTGGGGCGCCCATGAATCATCGAGCGCAAAAAGCCATATTTCCTTGTTGTTGTACGGTGAAACTGATATTATGGAAAAGCCATACCCACTATTAAAACTTTGAGCCCCTGCTTGACACATCAATGTGACACTATTCTGCTGCCACGTTTTGCTGCTATTTGTTGACTCGAATAAGCCGAATTTATTCGCGTCAACATGATTCTGGTTTTTGAGAAAAGCAAAAACACGGGGTTTACCATCAACCACTATACTTTTGAGGTTCGTAATTTTTGAATGAGGCATTACTCCGTCGTTGAGAGCGATAAGGTTATTATCTTTGTCCACATAATGGATTTTGGCCCTGTTGTCATAGATGATCATTCCTTTCGTTCCCGCCTCCGGCGGATATATGCCTATGATGCCGGCTGCCGTTCCGCTCTGCCCGGTGAGGAATGTAACCTTTTCCCATTTGGCACCGTCGCTGCTTGGGTGATAGACGGAACCGTCGCTGCCCATGAAGATATCAGAGTTCGTTGTTTGGTAAGAGTACACTCCGTCAGCCTTATTAAAACCATTGTTAAAATCAGTCCATGTTTTCCCGTTGTCTCCGGTCTTCAGAATACCTTTCTCTGGTGTCATTGCCAGCAAGGCCGGGCTATTAAGACTCGTGAGAGCGATTGCTTGGACAATAATCGGGAGTGTTTCAGCCGTCCTTCCTTTTCCCTGTACAAGTCGTTTTGGCAGAGTGTCGTCAATTCTTGACCACGTTGCCCCCGAGTCTTTAGAAATATGAAGACCTCCATCGGTTAAAGCATAGCAAGTGGATTTGTCCTTGGGGTGAATCAGGAGCTGATGGACCGCCCCATAAAGACCCGTTCGCGACCAGGCGAACCCTGCGTCTGCTGTTTTAAACAAGCCTGCGCCGGTCAAAACATAGATTTCCTGCGTGTTATGGGGGTTTATGACAATAGTACGCAATATCGGATCGGATGGAAGTCCGTTGCTGATTTCTATCCAGTTCTTCCCTCCATCCGTGCTTTTCCTTACAAGGTGTTTTGTATTGGAATAATGAACGCTTGTATTGACTGAATACAGCAGTTCCTTGTTGTTATGGTCGACCGCAAGAGAAATGGTGTTGTCCGAGAGTTTGCACCACTCATCTCCCGGATCATTACATCCATAGAACAGGCCGCCTTTATATAAAAGATAGGGTTTTCCTTTCCTGTCGGCCACAAGACGATTAGGATTGGCAGGTACCTGAAACGAATAGGGCATCACAAGTTGCGGGAGCGTACCGCTTTGCAGTTCCGCCGAACTTTTGGCACTTGTCTTTGCTTTATTTGTTGCACCTTCTTTTTTGTTGGCACACAATGCTGCACTGCTGCTGAATATAACAAAAACTAAAACAACAAAACATAACCCGAACTGAAATACTCGATTTCTGTTCATACAAAAATCCTCCCATTAAAGATGAAATACTGTAATAGCCATATAACTACGAAAAATGGAGATACTCATCGCCGATATTATATGCCACTGTCCAGTTTCCTATGATTGGCTCTTACGAAGGCCTTTTTTATCTCATTGACTCTAATATATTTACAAAAAGCAGACAGGTAAAGCAAACAAATTAAATGGACCGAACCTTAACGGTGGTGCGTATAAAACATTTGTTTTTTACTCAGGGTTTTTGCATTCCCTAACATTCGAATAATGTAACATTTATTTTTAGCGTTTTTGATATGGTTTTTTGCTCACTCCAAACATAATATTGCAGCTTTTATGTGGTAACTGTGGATGAATGCAAAACCGTCATGGTGTAGATTTGGAGGTGAATTTAATAATTTTCATAAAAAGCATTCCCATCTGAAATGTTCGACACAGGGAGGATGCATAATGCCTGTAAGCCGCGCAGAAAACTCGGAAATGTCTTGACACATTGTTCCTAAATTACTACAATAAATACAACATCAGGTGGACTCACAATACAATTAAAAAAACACCAGGGCAATGTCCGAAGAGTTAATGTTCTACCCGCAGGGTGTGCGGGTTGCCGTAATGAATCATTTTCTCAATTCCGGCAAAAGTTGTCTCAACTCCATGATCTCTGTGTACTCGAACGACCGTAAGGGAGCGGGCGAGAGGATAGCAATAAGCTTTTTTACAAAACCAAAATTTAAAGAGGGGGTAAAAATATGGCAACAAAAAAGACAAGTGCAAATCCTGAATTTCTGTACATTCCCGTAGACAAGATTATAGTGCTGGAACAGGTGAGATCGAGTATTAATGTTGAGACAGACTCATTCAAGTCGCTCGTGCAGTCAATCAAAGGCAAGGGTATCCTGGAACCGCTTATTGTAACCGGGCAGGATGACGGGACATATCTACTCATCTGCGGGGAGAGGCGTCTGGTGGCAGCACGGCAAC
>JAPLKC010000139.1 GCA_026388255.1 Pseudomonadota bacterium
AGGGGAGGTAAGACAGATTGCAAAGCTCTTCAATGCTCCACCGAATCCCCCTGACATTCTTCTCGGAATCAATGCCAATGAAACCACTTTCAAACAGACCCCCCTTGCCGACTACCGCTATCTTCACTTTGCCACTCACGGTGACCTCCCGGGGAAGCTGCAAGGCATTAACGAACCTTTCTTACTCCTCGGTCAGGTAGAAAACCAGGGTAATGACAATGGATTCCTGACCCTCTCAAAGGCGCTTGGACTCAAGCTCGATGCAGATATGGTTGTGCTCTCTGCCTGTATGACCGGCAGAGGCAAGGTTATGGAAGGTGAAGGCGTTGTGAACTTTGCCCGTGCCTTTCAACATGCAGGAGCACGCTCTGTTGTTGTATCTCTCTGGGAAGTTGCATCCCAGGAGACCGTAGAATACATGACCACATTCTACCGGTATCTCAAAGATGGCAAATCACGCTCAGAGGCTCTCTCGCTTACCCGTAACGCAATGAAAAAGAAATATCCCAATCCCTTTTACTGGGCACCCTTTGTGTTATATGGGGAAGGATAGAAATGGGGGTCAATTTTATTAAACAAACATGTATTTAATGTGAAACTTTTCCCCTGATTGCGAGTCTCCTTTATAAATAAATAATACTTTAAAGGAGGTTCACATGAAACGGTTCATCGATAGTTTAAACAATCTTTCTCAGAGGGCAGCAATGGTGCAAAAGAATGAAAAGAACATGAAAGAGGGAGAATCCATGGTAATTGTAGTTCATATGAAGAAAGATGTGGAGTATAAGATTGATGCTTGCAAATCAAACAATGTAAAGGATGTAAGCCTTTGTCTTGTGGATGATTCGGGGAATCCGTGTAAACCGATATATGGCGATGCTGTATCAAGCATATTTTTTATACCGGACAAGGAAGGCGCGTATCAGGTTATTTTGACCCTCAATTCTACATGGAATGGATCAAGAACAGGGATTGTGAAGACTACTGTGTGCAAATTAAATTTTCCGGCTTTTTACAATGCGCCATTCTGGATGTAATGCTTTCTGTGCCATATGCTTTTTATCGTGTTTAATGACGGTTTATTTCTGAAGGTAATGGGCAGTGTTAAAAGAAGTTAAAAGTGGACATGGTTTATGGTCTAAAAAGACGGGTGTAACATCTAAAGTATGACATGCTATAAATTAGCCTTGACAATTATTTTGGCTTATTTTAAGGTGATTTATTCTTTATAATTATAGTGGTTTGGAAGCGATTATGAATGATTGTCCGGATTGATCGTTTGTTTTGACAGTATCAACGGGGCGGGGTTTCTTTGGGGGATCGTAATATCTTATTGGAAAAGAAAAGGTTTTTTCTATGTACTCAAACGACTGCAGGGAGTGGACCTGTCCCCTGCCAATGGCTTTATCTCTCGCAGAGTCCGCAGGGTACGCAGAGAAAGACAGGTATATTTGTGAGCAGTATCGTGAGACTGACTGACCCTGCTCACATAAGTTTTAACTCTGCGATCTCCGCGTACTCGAACGACCGTAAGGGAGAGGGCGAGATGATAAAAGAATCTAAGGCATTGTATCTCGCAGAGTACACAGAGAAAGAGAAGGATATACGGCTTTAACAAAACCAACAAATAAAGGGGGATTAATATGGCAACAAAGAAAACAGTAGAAAGTCAGGAGTTTTTATACCTGCCGCTGGAAGGCATTATTGTGGAAGAACAGATTAGGTCAGGTATTGATACAGAGGGTGAGTCCTTCAAAGCCCTTATGGAATCAATTAAAGACCGGGGTATCCTTGAGCCTGTCCTTGTAACGCCAAAAGACGGCAAATATCTCCTGCTTTGCGGAGAACGCCGTTATCTGGCAGCACAGAAGCTTGAACTCCCATCTGTCCTGGCACGAGTTGTGGATGCAATAAATCAAAAAGACGAGATACTTGCATTACAATTAACGGAAAATATGCAGCGGGAAGACTTAAATCCCATCGATCAGGCCAAAGGAATATTGGCATTTATTCAGGCGAAACATCCGGATAAAGGATATGATGTGGACGGGGCGATGAGTGAACTGGTTAGATACACCCGTAAGCCCGAAACCCTTTCAGAGGAAATCGTTCTCACTGTGAGAACGATTTCTGATATCTCTGCAAAATAAATACAGACGCTGCATCGCACGATATCACTTTTAAAACTTTCTTCAGAAATTCAGGCTGAAATCCGGTCAGGAAACCTCTCTGTTTCACAGGGATATTTCTTCGCAGCCAACCTCGAATGCCCCGATCGTATGAAAATATTCGATGCTGTTATAAAGATGCCCGTAACCAATGCTACATTGGAAAGATTGCTCACAGCATACAAAAAAGACAAACCGGATCCCGGTAAAACAAAGCCCGTACCTGTGAAAAAGTATGTTGCCGGTCTTTTATCTATGAGAACAGGTTTTGAGAAAGGGCTTGGAGCATATGTACGGGAAGATGTTGAAAAATTTCTCTATGAATTGCAGGTTTTCTGTGATTATGTCCAGCAACAGGTGCCTGTAATCCCATACGGCAAAAAAAGACCTCCTCAAGTGTGAGAAAAGACAAGTATAATACCATTTCTCATGTTTGTTGCAGTTATTGTGATTTGCTTCAATAGGTGCTATCAATAGACCTGTTGATAGACTAATTAAAAGGAGCTGTCCATGGTGACAAAATTTTTTCAAGACGTGATTCCGCTCAGTGATGTCAAGGTGAATCCAGGAAAGATCGTCAAACAGGTAACCAATGAACATCGTCCCGTGCTTCTCAAGAGTCGGGGCCGTGGCGTGGCGGTAATTCAGTCGTTAACAGACTATGAGTCTGATTAAGAAGAGCGTCAGTTTATGAGGGCCGTAGTCGAGGGACTGCTGGACTTGGAGGAGGGCCGCGAACTGAGTATTTCTGAGGTAAAGAAACGCCTCAATCCGGGGCTGTAATATGTCAGAACGGCCGATGGTCACTTTCGCCGAATCTGCCGTCGAAGATATTGAACAGATATTTGAATGGTACAAGGAGCAGCAGGTACCTGATGTCGGCAAACGACTGGTCAGTGAGATAGTGGGGAAAGTTGAGGCATTACAAGACTATCCTGACATGGGCCGTGTAGTACCGGGGTTTGGCCGGGAAAATCTCCGGGAGTTAATACATCCCCCCTTTCGTATTGTTTACCGGTGAGATACCAATAATGTCAGGATTGTTCGCGTCTGGCGCAGTGAGTGCCTTTTTAAACCGGCTGAATGAAATCTTCAAGAGAATCAAATGTGTGACTTTCATGTACGACGCCAATAGTGAGGTGTTATGAAAAGCAGTGTTCCTGCCTTATGCTTTTTTTGAAATCTTTGAAAATTTATTTTTAAGGATAATCATAAGGATAATGGGAAGTTGAAATGAAAAACGAAATATGATATGAAAACATTCTCAACAAATTGGTGTTATACCCGGAAGCGATAAATGCCCGGATGGAATTCAGGATTTTGCAAGTCTCTTTGGCTATTCAGGAAGTTTCGATATTGTTGGCATTATAGTGGGCATTATAGTGTATGAATGAACGATTGTAATAAAGAACGAGGAGTGAAAGGAACGAAGATGATGGAACAACAGGGAAATGGATTGGCAACAGTTGAGAAATATTACAGTCAGTATGGATCAAGGGCAAAGGCGCTGAAAGCTGAAGGCAGGAAGATTATAGGCTATCTGTCTGCGTTGGCTCCGGTAGAGATCATGACTGCCGCAAGTGTAATACCGCTTCGGTTGAAAGGGAATGTCTCCGAGGCAATTACCAAAGCGGACGCCCATATGGAAACGATAGTCTGTCCTTTTGTGCGCAATGTCTTTGACGCGGCACTGAAAGGGAAATATGACTTTCTCGACGGCATGGTTCTACCGCATCAGTGTGACAGTATTGACAGGACAAACGATGTATGGAGCTATAACCTGAATCTGCCATACTGGCACTTCTTAAATTATCCGCATGTCACCGATGATCCGTCAATAGAGTTTACACAGTCAATTTTGCGTATATTTATCGACACTCTGGAGAAATTCACCGGCAACAGGATCACGGACGAAGCTCTGACACAGGCAGTTAAAGCTCACAATGAGAACAGGCGGCTCATGAGAGGGCTTTATTCTTTGAGAAAAGATACTCCTCTCATATCAGGCGTTGAGATGATGAAGGTCCTTGTAGCTGCTATGAGTCTGCCGGTAGAGGAATCAAGTGCCCTCATTGAGGACGTCATAAAAGAAGTAAAACATAGAGAAGCGCCCGCAGATGCAAAATTGTCGCGGATCATGCTTATAGGTGATCAGATAGATGATATAGCCATTGTTGAGGCTATTGAGAGTACCGGCGCACAGCTTGTTATGGATGATCTGTCAATCGGAAGCAAGATGTATTGGGCTGATGTTGATATAACACCTGATCCGGTTCAGGGTATTGCCGAGCGTTATTTGAGAAAACTTAAACTGCCTACAACCTGTGTTAACTCCGGCGACACCTACCAGGAGAATCTGGAGGCGAGATTCGGTCATATAAAACAGAATATAATGGAGTTTAAAGTAGACGGTGTCGTTCTCTTCATTTATAAATATTGCGATCCCTATGGTTTTGAGGTTCCGGCAATGAAAAGCTTTATCGAATCAGCAGGTGTTCCTGTGCTGTACCTTGAGGATGAATACTCCACCTCCACCCTGCCAAGGATGAAGACCAGGATTGAGGCATTCCTGGAAATGATCGCATAAAAGTAAGAAAGAATAAAAAACATATGAGGTAATCACATGGCTGATGATAAAAAACCAAGAGTACTTGCAACCCAGGCAGCAGCAAAAATACCAAAATTCGTACGTGGAAATATGTCTGAAACCCTTAAGGCAAAAGAAGAAGGGAAAAAGGTAGCCTACGCCTATATTAATGGCGGCCAGGATGAAATCATGAGGGCCATGGATATTGTACCCGCCTGGGGCGAAAGCTTTTCAGGTGTTTGTGCGGCCAAGCGCGATGCTGAAAAATACCTGCAGAAGGCAGAAGCGGATAACTTTTCCCGTTCATTGTGCACATATGCGACCTGTACCCTTGGTTTTGACATGTTGCGTGAGGAACTGGGCGGTGAGATGCCCCAAGGGGCGCCATGGGGCGGCATGGGAAGGCCGGACATGATTATAGGCAGCGGTCAGCAATTGTGTGACCCCAGATTTAAATGGCCTCAGGCAACACAGCATTATCTGCAGGATGTGCCTGTCTTTGTTGGAAGTATGTATTATCCGCCCTGGGACCCGAACATGGATCACAAGGAACAGGAAAATATCTACGTGAAATATGCAACAGAGGAACTGCGTGCATGTGTAAGCTTTTGCGAGAAACATATTGGCAAAAAAATGGACTGGGACAGACTCGCGGCCCTTGTTGATCTATCAGATAAGACATGGGATATCTTTATCGACACCTACGAACTGCGCAAGGCAGTCCCGACGCCTATGGATACGGGCGATGCAATGAATACCATGGTGCCTTTGACGTTTAATCTCGGCACACAGGAAGCCTACGATTTTTATGCAGACCTTAATAATGAGTTGAAGCAGAAAATAGAACAGAAGCAGGGCGTGGCTGATGAAGAGAAATACCGGGTCCTTTGGGGAGCAGGACTTCCTTCGTGGTTTGCCCTTGGTGATTTTCAGTATTTCAACAGCAAGGGCGCTGTGTTTCCGGCAGAGACAACCTATCGTAATGCCGAAAAGATTGAGCGGCTTGACCTCCCGAAGACAAATGATCCCCTGGAGCACATTGCCTGGAGATGGGTACGGTTCTGGACCCATTGGTACGATAAGGCACGGCAACGCCCAGGTTCCATACCGAAAGTTGAGCGTATTATTGAATATGTTGAAGACTATAAATGTGACGGCGTGGTCTTTCATTCCGCCTTTTCCTGCCGTAGCTGGCATGCAGGGATCGTTCAGCAGGCAGAAATCCTGAGAAAGGTTTACAGGGACATACCTGTCCTTATCATGGAAGGCGACATAGTAGATATAAGCTCTTACAACGAGGCAGACACACATAACAGAATCGATGCTTTCATCGAGGCACTTGAAGCAACAAGAAAGAAAGGTAATTAAACCTTGTCATGTCCTGGCAATAGAGTAAAAACCGAATACTTTGCCGGAATTGATATCGGGTCTACTATGACCAAGGTGGCTATCATGGGGGATGTCCTCCTGTCATCTGTCATCGGGCCTACAGGGCCTGAACACCGGAAGCTGGCCAATAAAGTAATGGAAGAGGCCCTTGCAGCAGCTTCGCTTGCCTTCGGGGACCTTGCCTATATTGTTGCAACCGGATACGGCAGGATAAACGTTCCCTTTGCAGACAAACAGATCACCGAGATTACCTGTCACGCAAAAGGACTCCATAGCCTTCTCCCGACAGCAAAAACGATTGTGGACATAGGGGGTCAGGACAGCAAAGGCATTAAACTGAAGGACGGCAAGGTTATCAGCTTTGTCATGAATGATAAATGCGCTGCCGGGACAGGGCGGTTTCTTGAAGTAATCGCTGATGCCCTGGGTGTTCCGCTGGAAAAACTCGGTGAATTATCTCTCTCAGCCGGAAAGGCAGCAACCATCAGCAACACCTGCACGGTTTTTGCAGAGCAGGAGGTAACCTCTCAGCTTGCAAATGGTGAGCCTGTTGCCAATCTGGTTGCAGGAATACATGAGGCCATTGCCACAAGGATATATGCCATGGTAAGTAAGCTTAAAATCTCACCGGATGTTGCCATAACCGGCGGCGGCGCAAAAAATATAGGTTTGGTCAAGGCATTGGAAGAAAAGTTCGGATATCCGGTGCTGGTTCCTCCCGAACCCCTGCTTACAGGTGCAATAGGCGCAGCTATTGCCGGGAAAGAAGCGTACGAGCATGCTGTTAGAAGCGGAGAAATTCTGAAAAGGAGCGGACAGGGATTACAGGAGGCCACGTTCTTTTCGTAAGAGGTATGAGGACTTAAATGGCTTATGTACTCGGTATTGATATAGGTTCCGGTTTTTCAAAGGCTGTGATATGCAAAGACAAAGCTATCCTGTCACATGCAATTATGCCTTCAGGAGGGAACTATAAAGAAACAGCCTGGAAAGTTGCAGAGATTGCCCTTGAAAGGATTAATCTCTCTATGAGCGATATCTCTTCCACAATAGCCACCGGTTATGGAGCAACAATGGTTGATTTTGCCGATCAATCAATTACGGATATCTCATGCCATGCTGCCGGTGTTCATCTTTTATTCCCACGGGTTAGAACGCTTATCGACATAGGAGCCCAGTTCAGTAAAGCAATACGGCTAAATGATGCAGGGAAAGTCATCAACTTTGTATTGAATGAAAAGTGCGCCGGGGGAAGCGGCAAGTTTCTTCATGTCATCGCCCGCATTCTTCACATGAATATAGAGGAGATCGGGGAACTTTCACTTAAGTCCGATAACCCTGTTGAGTTTACAACGGGCTGCGCTGTTTTTGCTGAATCAGAGGCAGTGTCGCGCATAGCCGAGGGAGCCCTTCCGAGCGATATCCTTGCCGGTGTGCATAAGGCTATGGCATCAAAGATTGTAAACCTTGTTGTGCGCCTTGGTCTTATTCAGGATTGTGCAATAACAGGCGGAGGCGCAAAGGATCTTGGTCTGGTCAGAGCCATAGAGGGAGAACTTAACACGGATATCATTGTTCCTGAGGAACCCAGGATTACTGCCGCATTTGGAGCAGCCCTTTCAGCCTCAGAAAATATTCACCAATAAGAAAATAGTTTAATATAAAAAAAGCGGGCCAAAGGCCCGCTTAGTTTTAATAATTTTTATTAGTTTTAATCTATTTCTTTTTCGGTTTTGCTGCCGGTTTTGCTGCCGGTTTTGCCGGGGCTTTCTTTGCTTTGGGCTTTGCGGCAACTGCTTTTCCGCTAACTGCTGCTTTTAAAGCAGCGCCTGCTGAAAACTTGGGGACTTTCTTTGCTGCGATCTTAATCTCTTTACCTGTCCGGGGGTTTCTTCCCTTTCTGGCTTTTCTGTCCGCTACGGAGAAAGTTCCAAACCCGATAACCGTTACCTTTTCGCCCTTTTTCAATGCCTGTTCAATGGAACCGGTAATTACGGCGAAAGCCTTTGCTGCAGATGTTTTAGAAACCTTAATTGCTTCTGCTACTTTTTCTACGATTTCTGCCTTGGTCATTCTAACTACCTCCTTGGGTATAGTATATAAAAATATATATATGATTATCAGACAAATAGCCTTTGCCTGTTGTGCGAAACCCTGTAGGAATAACCATCTATGAAAGATATTAACACAATTTCTTTATAAATCAAGGATTTATTACATATTTTATTAAAAAAAGTAATATTTATTTATCAATAGGCCATTTTGAGGACTTTTTTGGCAGGTATTTGCTTGTTTATTTGTAATTGACTGTGTTGAATCGCTAAGGGAAGGGTTTCCATATCACAGGATATACCTGATAATCTCTATGACTGAGGGATTATTAATACTCTCCCTTTTTTCTTTAAATTCAATCCCATATATGGTATTTAAAACTATGCTTTATGACCGTAATCTGTTGGATGATGCCGGTTTTTTATTTGATAGAGTAAATTTTATGTTTTCTAATCATATATAACTTTTGAATTAATTTACTGATGCCCCCGTAGCTCAGGCGGATAGAGCAACGGATTCCTAATCCGTGTGCCGCATGTTCGAGTCATGCCGGGGGCATTTTTAATATCAATGAGTTACAAGACATTTCACAAGCGATAAAATATACCGTGCTACCCCCCATGCTACCCTACACGAGAAATAAGGCATATTTTCAGTCCAGAAAAGGTATAGCTTCGGATTCCATATCATTGAATTGCCGCCATATTTAACTGTAGAGCGCTTTTAAATTGATAAGGTATACACATTATATCATGTTATCGTTTCGTTGATTGTAGAGCGTCCTGGACTACAAGGCTACTGTCCCACAGGGTAGGCAGGGGGGGAGTCGGCCAGCTTGACGAAGATAACAATATTCCTTCCTTTAGGTGCGCCACAATTTTTAAAGGGGTTAACTTTTGTTCATCCGGTTCCTGCATACTTGTTTAAATATCTCGCCTGTAATGTTGTTTTTGCCGTTTCCCCTTTATATGTAATACTTCAAGTGCTAATGGTTACTTTTGCGGGAAAGAGAATTTTCTTACATTTCCCTTTTATATCTTTTATACTACTGATAGAGCTATGGAGAATAAGAAGAATAGTACCAAATTTATCGCCCGGACAATAATGGTTGGCGGTTATATTATAATGATATTTGGATTTGTCCTTTTTATCTGGCAAGTGTATATGTATCTTTTAAATGGTTCATGGATCGCTCAACCCCTGTTACTTGTATTTGAATATTTTCCAAGAGACATTAAATTCATTAGTTGGATTTTTTTTCCAAAATCTTGGTTTGGACTACATAAAATTATTTATTGGATTTTGGAATTCATACCAACATCTCTTATAAGTATATTTGTTGGGTTTGCAATTATAGGATGGTATTTTTCTTTTGAAGAAAAAGACCAGTAATTTTAAATCAGTAATTTATCCGCTAAAAAAATCCGTTGTTTTTAGTCCCTTTTAACCTATGGACTATAGGCAGTAATACTCACGTTGGTTCATAAATTATGTTATGTATTAGGTAGGCGAATTAGAGGGTCATCCCGTGGTGTAAGAAAGCACGCAAGAACCATATGACCCTTGACAACACTCAATTAATATAGTGCGATATACCATCTCGTCCGCTATAAATGCTTTTGATTGACAAAAATCACTGACAAGCATAACATTTAAGAAATTATTGTAGGCAATGGAAGTATTGTTGTGCTTCAATCAAAACGTTTTAGAAAAAAGGGGAATTGGCATATGAAGATGATTATTTACTGCTTAATAGCACTTCTTATCGCAGCGTGTGCCGGTACACCAAAAATGAACAAACTATCTGTTGGAATGACAAAGATCGAAGTAATTGCCGCTATGGAGCGTGAGCCGGACAGTACCTCCGCACAGGGGGGTGTTGAGTACCTTACATACAATCTCTGGCGCGACTTCTGGGATCGTCGTCCTGGAGATTACTCAGATCGTTTCTTTGTGCGATTAATTAACGGAAAGGTGGAGTCTTACGGGCGCATAGGCGACTTCGACTCTACTAAGGTTCCCGAAACCAAACAAACAATTGATCTCAATATCAAAAAATAGTAATGAAAACGTTCCCCAACAATGCGCTGAACAAGGGCGTGCAAAGGCAGAGTAAAACGTTGCTTCTGCACGCCTGTTATCTCAATTGTTGGGCAGTATAATATCAAATAGTTCAAAATACTGTGGACATAAATATGAAGCGGTTAAAAGAAAACTGGAGAAAAATAATTGGATTTATATGGGTAGGATTTTGTTTATATGCCAGTTGTTTGTTTATCTATGCTTGGTTTAAATTCAATGGGAGTATTCGTGAGAAACTGCTTTATTTATTCATTACGGTTATTATGATTTTTGTGTTACTTATACTTACGGCAGATTTTCATGATGATATTATTAAGTGGTTTAAAAGTACCTTCAAAAAATAACCAGGATAAAGGGGACAGACAGTCCTATTTAAATTAGCACATGATGCAGCCAATCGGCCATAAAGCTGGCCGCTGGCTGATCATGGTGTTAGAGGTGATAATATGAAATTAGTAATACTGATTGCTTCTTTACTCCTACTTGGTGCTTGTGCTACACCAGTCAGCCATACGAATATCCCTTTGGCGACATATGATAAAGATACTGAATATGGCATTGAAGAGCGACCAGATGGTTTCGGCATTACGGTCTACTATTCACGCTACCAGTTCATTCCAGAAAGCGATGCCGTTGCCATTGCCTGCAAATCAGCCCTTACCTCTGTTGCCTGGGAATTAGCTGAAAAAAAAAGCAAGGAAATTGAGCCAATCAACGAACAACGGATCAGAATTTCGATGGGGCGTAATGGTTTCTCTGGCATCACATCATGTCAGGCATTTGCAGTAGTGAAATGGAAACAATAGTAAAAACTCTATTCTATCGAGGGGGCTTTTTGTATAAATATTATAGCAGCCACAGGCAGGGGGGGGAGCCGCCTACGGGACTGCTATAACCATAGACCCTTCCTGGAAGTGCGCCGTATTTTTAAAAAGGGTTAATTTTTCTTCATCCGGTTTTTGAGCGCTTGCATAACATGTCATTCTGTATTTCAAATCATATTCGGTAATTTAGCTCATATTTTCAACTTGAAATTTAAATATAATTAAAAGACAATGAATCTATAAATAGGTAATAGGCAGATTGATGAATTGTTACAAACAAACGCGAGGAGGATAAATAGATGAAAAAATCAGTTTTGATGTTAGCCGCTCTATTCATTATTATGACGTCTTCGGTGGCATCGGCGCAACCTAAAAAAGTTCAACCCCAAATGCAACAGAACGGTCGTTACCAGATAATCTCTGTTGAATATGATTGTCTCAATATGAGCAGAGGAATTCTTAAGAAAAGCGTCCTCAAATTTGATACGTTAACCGGCGAAACTTGGATCTTAAAAGATGACCTTTATAAAACACCAGACGGAAATACAAATTACAATAGAGTCTGGGAGAGCTTCGAATTTCACATGAAAGGGAAAGAAAGCATAGAATAGCAAATTCATGCAAGTGCGGCGTGACATCGCAGCAGGATCAACAGCGTATTACCCATTCAATGAGAAAAAGAAAGGCTAATCTTCTGGTCACGTTTCATCCATTTTCTCTTTTGAGCCAAAAAGAACCCGGAGATCCACAGGACTGGTCGGAACAATGTCCACATTCAGATTAAAAAAACGCTGAGGGGGATAAGAATTGTCAAGTTTAAAGGACATATCCAAACCCTTTAACGAAATATCAGGTAAGGCGCTGTCAACGTGCTGCTTTAGCCGCCGTATTCTGTATTGTCTTGTCAAGCCGCAGCCGTCCATCAGTTCGGCAATGCTTTGCTGAATTTCAGGTTTTTGCATTAAATTGCTGCCAATAACCTTTGCCGCTTGCATTGAGCCTGTCTCATAGCTTGTAAGGGCGGCCTGAGTGTTATTTTTCCCTTTGGCCTTCTCGATAACAAACTGCTTTTGTTGTTCAGTAAAATTATATTTATCAAGTACGCTTTCCGGTGCAGGAAGGAGTCGCTTTAGTTTTTTGCATATTGCAGGACAAGAGCAACCGAAGTGTAGAGCCATGTCCTTTTGTGGTATACCTTCCTTAAACATTTGCAGCATTTTTTCGTTATCAATCTTTTTAACCATTATTAACCTCCTTCAAAACTGTTAATTAACCTATACCTGCCTACATTTTACATATAGCCCTATCAACCGGATCACCTGTTCAATGAATAATATTTTATTGCCTGTCTGATATGCTACAAGAACCGCCGCACTGCCTTGAATCCTGTCGTCAAGATACATGTCTGAATTCGTCTCATGATCCACCCGAATTAGTTCCTGCATTAATTCAACCATATCAACATCTGAGCTTATCCGTGGCCGTGCCTGCTGCATGAAGACTGACAGCGAAAACAACATTGTTGACGTGCAACTGTTCACCTGGTAGGCGTTCTATATTGCCTGTCGGTGTCTTAACTTGTAACGGTTTAATAATGGATAAAGTCACCATGCTTCCACCCCCTGCGGCAGTTCAATAACTTCGGTATCTGTATCTTTCCAAAGAGTACCGTTATTATGTTCAGTATGTTCAGTATGTGCAAAGTGCTGAATATTGTTACCATTATCTCCTGAAGATACCCCTGAACATACTTTTTTATCTTCTTTTATGTTCAGTTTATGCTCAGCCTGCAAACCATTGCTACCATTGGTTTTCTGTATATCTGAACATCCTGAACATACTTTACCTATCTTTTGGAAGTGTACTAAAACACCATGCTCTGTTTTGAAGTCATCAACCTCGAACCGTAAGCCATACTCAAGCAAAGTCGGCCTGAGCCTCTCTAAGTGCCTGCGCATTTTATTTGGCGCTGTGGGATACGTTTTATCTTTTTTGGTAGGTTTTGCTATCTCTGTAAGTGCGGCATACGCCTCGGATACTGTGCCATCCCACCCTGCTGCTTTATCATCCATAAATTTAAGCAATGCCTGAGCCAATGTGTTGTAACCTATTATCTCGCTGTGCTGTCCTTTGATATTGGTGCTGTAGGCCTGCATGAAGTCATCTTGCGTAAAGCCTAAGGCCTGCGCTATTGCACAACTCCATAAAGCAAAGTCCGCCATCCTCGGCAACTCTGATAAGCTGATAGTCGGATATATAGCCATTGCCTGAGCCAGTGCATCAAAGATACTGCCTAAGATATATGGCCTGTCGCTTTCAAACTCTGCATATAATTCTCGCTCTGTTTTTCTCTCTGAAGCCTCTATTCTGCTATGATGTATTAAAATGCTTCTGTCCATTGCATCCGGTCTGCTGATAAGCTGCGAGATACCATTAACGACAACACATCTTTTTAACTGATAAATAATATCTTCATCATCGGTGTAGAGCCTGCGCTTTGATAAGCCTGCACCTGTAACAACCTGTGCGAGTAAGTCTGAAAACCAGTCTTGTATGCTGCTCAAATTATCAAAGGCAATGAAGTAATGGTGTTCTAAGGCCTGTATCGTCTCGCCTGGGTCTCTCGGTGCAAAAAACACTGATAACTTTGAAGGGTCAACCAACATTTTGAAGATAACAGATATTGTTGTTTTGCCTGAGCCCTGGTCTCCAAAAGCAACCATCATCGGCTTTGCAATCTCTGGTACAAAATAGGATACCAACAACACCTGGGCGAGCAACTGCGCATCTTCATCATTAATGTTGAGATATTTGAATATGCTCTCAAGCCTGCCACCCGCCTTAGGTTCAACCTGAGCCTGCTGGTGCGAGTATCTCTTAAATATCATCGGCGGATCTGATACTATCTGCCACCTGCCTGGTGTTATTTTTACTGCTCTACCATCTCCCATGTCGCAATAAAAACCGCCATTATGTA
>JAPLKC010000140.1 GCA_026388255.1 Pseudomonadota bacterium
GAACCGATATCCGCCGATGATCCGCTGATTTTTTAGAACTGAAAAAGATAATCCATGCGGCATACCCGAAAAGGGCAGCGGCGACAACCACAAGTATGGTTAATGTCATTCCCACTCCTGAAGAAAATCTTTAAATCTTTCTGATCGCCTTAAACCGATGTACCAGAGGGACGCTATCACCGATACACTTGCTATGCTCGAAAACAGCGCGAACAAAGCAGAAGGAATCAGAACACTCCGCATCTTCATAAGCCAATCATAGGGCCACACCCATTCTTTTTTCAGCGTTTCGTTCAATGTGGACACCATGTTATAAATTGACTCTGGAGTTAACAGCTTGTAGTGGATGATATTGATCAGGAGGAAGAACACTGCCGACCATATGGCAACGCTTGCTACATACCCGGTAAGCAATGAGTTGATAACCTTTTTCGTGGCTGCCCCTCTGAACGTCTTGAAAAGGATCATGCCGATAAGCAATGAAAAAGACAGCGGCAGCGCCAGGTTCATCGTATAGGAATATAATTCTTCGAGAAGGGAAGGGCGGGTAGAACCAAAGATGGGAATATGTCCCTTTACCGCCATAAATGTCACGATGGATTCTGAAAAGCAAAACAGCGTACTCGTTAATGCGGCTTTGAACCCCATCTCTGTGAAATGCAGTGTGTTAAGCGAGTTGATGTATTCGGGTGGAAGGTCGCTGTCCATCTCGACCATTGACAGATGCTCTATCTGGCTGAGTGCATGAATAAGGCTGGTCGGGTTCATATCGGCAAGACCCGGATACCCCGCTCCCTTGCCTGACTGAATACCGGTGTCGCCCATTTGTTAGCTCCTCGTTTTGGATGTTTTGTTTGTTATCATGTATCTTATGTTGTATTAGATTTTACTGATGCGGGTATCAGTCGTCTGAGATTGTATATGGAGAAAATCTTTGTGATTTTGTGATACATGCCTTTCTTCACCATCCACAGAATCTCCTTTAGTGATGTTTTCTAAAGGATATCCCATTCCCATTCCATCCAAGTGGTGTATTTCTGTTTGGAATTTCTGTTTGGAGACACTGGTTGACTTTGCGCTTTACAAGTACCCAATGGTTTTGGTCAAACAGGAAGTGTACTTGACTTCCCCTGAAAATAGACCTATCCCATGGAAATATTGAGGGCAATTTTCATTCTTATTTGTGCGGACGAGTCGGCATTGGTGTTTCAAATGGCATTCAATAGCCCCATGGGGGAATTTTCGCTTGCAAATTGATTAAAATTGTTGGAGAATCAAGAAAATGATGTTGGGGATCAAGAATAAATGTGTTATAGCAAGACCCCTTTTGCCTCTAAACTAAATAAACATCAATCTGTTGTATTGAGAGAAACAGGACATCGACTTGAAAGTATCAGGTGTTAGAATGATAGCCAATTCAAAAGATCAAACCCTATTCAATCATCTAAAAGCAGTTTCTTGCGTTGCTCAAGAAATGTCGCGGATTTGCGGTTACAGCGAAAGACTTCAGAAATCAGCTTACACTGCTGGATTACTCCACAATATTGGGAAGGCAACAAAATCATTTCAAGATTACTTATCAACCGTGCCGTAAAACCCCGGCGTTCAGGCCCGGGGATATAAGGCACAATATGTTCAGTCTTGAGCGCGTTGCTGTTTAATGTACTCTTTGATAATAGCCAATGACGCACCACCGCAGGAAGCGGCAAAATACGAAGGACTCCACAACATGTTGTTCCAGTACCGTTTTTCAATATCAGGGCGTTGTTTGCGCAGCAGACGGCTCGAAACACCCTTGAGGCTGTTAACCAGAGCAGAAATAGCAAGTTTTGGGGGATATTCAACCAGCAGATGCACGTGATCATCTTCCCCGTTC
>JAPLKC010000141.1:0-1189 GCA_026388255.1 Pseudomonadota bacterium
TAGCGGCAGGGCATGCCGTATTAGCCTGTGGAGAGATAGCGCAGTCAGGCTACTCAATGAAGCAGGAACCCACTGAAGCGATTCAGGCATGCGCCTGAACGCCGTAGGAATCCCCGTCATTCATGTCGGGGAGGATGTCAAATATGTAGTCCATAATTGTCTATTATTGCTTATGGTCCAATTTTTGATTGACTAATTGACCGCTTGATTTTATTGTCGTACCACGACCAACGTTTGTCAACAACATTTTTTCTGCCATGCCCAGAACAGTATATGCCTGAGTGTGTGGAGAACTCTCGCCATCCCGAATTCTCAATTATAAATTGCCACAGATTACAGTTTTTCCGAAATCTCCCGCTCCAGAATCGCTTTCATATTCTTACTCATATTATTGACGAAACCGGGATTGGCAATAAGGGCTTCAAGGTCAAGCTTGATACTCCGGTTATCTATGTTGGAGACTATGTCAAGAAGCCTCTCTTTGAGGTCTTTCATGTTTTCAAAACCTTCTATGCAGGAAAGGTTAGGCTGAATACCCTTCTGGAGATACCAGAGGAGGTCAAAGTAATCCCGGCCTTTTACCTTCACCGTGGTTTTCCCCTGCTTGTCTGTTTTTTCCCATTTGCGGAAAAGGATCGCCCTGATCTTTGTCGCCATGAGAGTAGATGCATCAAGGGTCTTAATGAGAACGGAGCGGTTATACTTGAAAACCGGGCGGATGTCCGTAGAGTATTTTGTACAGAAATGAAACTCGGAATAAACTTCAACCTTGATAAACAGCGTGTCTGTTTCTTCCCTGGTTGAAAGGCCGAGATCGCTAAGAATTGGAAACTTCAGATAGATGCGGAATTTCTGGACAGTTGTTTTCACTTCAAGATCAGTGCGCTTTCTAAAATAATCTTCCAAATCCTTGGCCAGTTTTGAAACATTGATCTTTTTTGTTTCATCAATGAAATCCAAGTCTTCAGAAAGCCTCTGCAAGTCAAAACAGTGCGCGAGAGCCGAACCCCCGTAGAAAAGAAGTTGGCTATAATCCTTGTGGGAGTAAATAAAATTGAGAACCACAATCTGAAGGTACTCTTTAAGAAGGTTTCGTTTAAAAAGGTTGTTTCGAGACGGAGATTCGCTGATGATGCTGGCGAGGACCGGTTTGATAGTTTCCATAATGGTTGTTATTTTAGCCAATCAA
>JAPLKC010000141.1:1198-1898 GCA_026388255.1 Pseudomonadota bacterium
ATAATGGTTGTTATTTTAGCCAATCAATAATCTCCTTCATTCGGGTTGATCTTTCTATTTCAACGTATCCTTTAAGCTCCTTAAAATCATCCGTTGTGAATTCATCAAGATTGAGCCGCAGTTCCTCTGCCGCCCGCTTGTCTGTGATCAATCTTTTCCTAAAATAGAGAAAATCAAAGAGCGCCTTGGCTTTCGTGGCCTTGAGAATCGAAAAGCTTCCCTTCTTCACCACTTTGAATCCTACGAACAACTCTTCCTTGATTTTGTGATAGATGAAGTTGCCCAGATCATTGGAAAAGTTTTCTGTTTTACGAAGCCCCACTGAAGTTATATTCCGGGGAATTTCGGTAAGCATGTTGTGTTCGTGGAGAACATAATCAAGACTGAGATAAGAGGGCGAGTGGAGCTTGCTGGCAACAAATTCAACATAATCGGAAAAAATGCCTCTCCGCTCTGCATTATCAAGATAACTCTTTGTCACATACAGATTCTTTTTGAGGCGAACCATCATTCCCTGCTTCACCTGGCGAGATAGAATTATATTCAAATATGTTCTATCTTCTCCCACGGGAGCAAGATCAGCCGCGCCAAAAGAAGGTAGTGTTGCTACCAAATTGAGGATTCGTTTTGATCTAATATTGTCAGTTCTCATAATATACTTTTATTGTATATTTAAAGAATCAAGTTGTCAAGAGCCTTG
>JAPLKC010000142.1 GCA_026388255.1 Pseudomonadota bacterium
GAGAAAGAATGTCGAGTACGTCGTTATATCGAACAGACGATTTTATGGGTGCAAAAAACTTGCAGTATTCTCTGATCGCATTCTCTTTGGTGATAACAGAAGCCTGGTCAGCAAAGACAGGTACAGATGCAAGAATAAAAAACAGAAAAGCAATTGTAAAAAATAAAGTTTTCATTTTTCAGTCATCTTAAGAATATTCCAAGGTTTTGTCAAAGGAATATTCTTAAGAAGATCCTCGCACCTCTCCTTATAGAATAACGCCGGACCATCACCCGGATAACGCTCCAGCAACAAATCCAACAGCCTGATGGCATCGTTAAATTTGCCATTCTCGTGGTAAGTCAAGGCCTCGCGAAACAGGTCAATTTTTTCTTTAACTTCCTGTCCTGCATTACCCTTTTCTGCTATAAGTTCATAAATACGGATCGACTCGCTCTTCCCTTTGACAGCAATAAGACCAAGCTCCCTGAAAACAAAAGAGTTGTTGGTTCTCTCCATTGTTTTTTCGCTGACAATGATGTTTGTGCGAAAAACCTTGTTGACCGACTCAAGTCTCGATGCAAGGTTCACAGTATCTCCAACTACTGTATAGTCAAATAACCTTGTGCTTCCAAGGTTGCCGGCAATGGCATCGCCGGAATGTATCCCTATTCTGATGGAGACGGGGGGAATACCTTGCTCTTCAAATTTTGCATTTATTTTCCTGAGCATCGCAAAACAGTTAAGGCCAGCCTGACATGCATTGATTTCATCATTCTCGGTGTGAAGAGGGGCGCCCCAAAACGCCATGATACAGTCACCGATATATTTATCAATAACCCCTTTTTCACCGATTACCACCTCTGTCAATGCGTCAAGGATCGTATGAAGCATCATAGCAGTATCTTCAGGGGAGTTTTTTTCGGAGATGGTCGTGAAGCCGGCGATATCGGCAAAAAAGACAGTCACCCGTAATCTTTTTCCACCTGGCTTGATAATGTCAGGGTTTTGCAAAACATAGTTAACAAGCGTCTTATCCATATACTGCGAGAAAGTCTTTCTTATGAAGAGCCGTTCTTTTCCTTCAGAGGCGTAACTGAAAGTTGCGGCAGAGATGAAACCTATGATGAGGGCAGCTACCGGATAAACAACAGGAAAATAACGGGTATTCAAAAATAACAGGGCGGTTGCTCCAAATACTAATGCAAATATTCCAAGAAACATGGCAAGATTCTTGATAAAAGAATGATTGTACAAGACAAAAACCGAGAGGAACAAAACAATAGAAAACATGCTCAGAACAACAAAAGCAGGATTTACGGGCCTCATGAAGCTCCCGTCCCGGAGGTTGTCAAATAGGGTAGCATTAATATACACGCCTGTTGATACCGGGGATACGGATGTAGGCTTTAGATCATAGAGTCCTGCGGCGGTAAACCCGACGAACACGGTTTTGTCCTTGAAATACTCTTTACCAATAGGCACAGACTTCGTTAGGTCCCTGCCAACTGCAGCGTTCAGGATATCAACCGCTGAAAAGACTTGAAATGGCCTGTGATCCCTGTAATAACGCAGCAGCACCTTTCCATCAACAAGCGGAACTGGCGTGTTGCGCAAATACGCTTTGTTGTGCAATACCTGCAACTTTCCCTGCTTGATTAAACAAGAGGATATAAGATTCGGCACTACCATGTTTTGAAACTGAAAAAAAAGGGGTATTTTCCGGTAGACACCATCTTCATCGGGACTAATCGCAACATTCCCGGTTCCTTTTATATGTGCTCTCAAAACGTCCAGTGGAACGATAACTGAGCGGTACGGTGAAGACGTACCAGTTGCTTCACCTATGGAGTGTGTTTTCACGAACATCATGTCTTCAAGCGACGTGTCCTTCGGGTTTTTGGAGAGGAAAAACGGGAGATATACATTTGATGCCTTCCTGATTGCATCTGCAAATATTGCATCGTCTTCCTGTCCATAGGATGAGGGTTCGGTATAAAGGACATCAACGGCAACAGCATCTGCCTCAGACAGATACTCTATAAGGGGAGCGTACATCTGTCGTGGCCAAGGCCAGTTGATTCCTTCTCCGCTCAATGCATCAATACTTTTCTGATCCACTTCAATAATAACAGTATCACCGGATGAGCGAAGAGGATTGAGCAGACGCGAATAAAGGTCAAAAACCTTCAACTCAAAGAGGTGAAGCGCATTCGCAGAATATAATAGAAAGGAAACGCAAAAAACTACAATTGTAAGAATAATAATGTTGCGGATACGGGCCTTCGCAACTATGCTGTTCTTTTACACAGAACAAGCAGGGTCAACTTGGCTCGTCCACCTTATTCATTTGTCAAGTATACCCAACGTCCATTTCTTCTGTCAAACGATAAGTACCCGGTTTCTTAAATTCATAGTAAGTGTATTTGACAATTTTCAATAGTAGACCATTATTGAAAAAATTATAGGAGTAAAATCTGTACTTCCATGTGGTAATTCGTAACTTTTCTCTGCGTTCCCTATGCTTGACTTATAGGTGGAACGTTGGTTTTCGGTTACCTGCAGCTAATTCGGAAGAACCATCTCTCTACCCTTCCACTATTTTTATTTCTTCTTCAGTCAGGCCGTATAGTTCATACACAAGCCGGTCAATCTGGTGGTCGGTGGCGTCAATCTGACGCTGGATGGCGGTTTTATCATGAGGCGTCTTTGCCTCGGCAAGTTGTTTGTGGAGGGCAAGCATCGAGTTCCTTGGGGGCATACATGCGGTAGTAATGGCTTGTCTTGCTAAAAGTAGACAGATTCCTTCAGGCCATTTCCTTGA
>JAPLKC010000143.1 GCA_026388255.1 Pseudomonadota bacterium
TTATCTGAATTCTTTGCAAGCTCAAGCGCAACTTTACCATCACAAAAAGAAAGTATCTCTTTATCGTTGGTGGTCCAGCGTGTAACGCTGGAGTCAATCGCTAAATAATAAGCTATGTTTTGGTGTTTCTTTAACACGTCAATATCGCTGGTTTTCCAACCATTAATGCAAGAAAAATATGCGAGACAAAGGTAAATATCAACAACATCGACACACTTATACCTTGTCAAATCTGCCGTGGGCTCATAGCCAGAGCTAACAAATTTTGCAATGCGGCGAGCAAAAGTTTGATCACCGTAAAATTCTTCGAGAATACCTTCTCTGTATGATAAATCACCGCATAAATCCCCATAAATAACATGGTAATGAAGCTGATTGTTATAGGTTTGGTTATATTCTCCATAATCGGCGCGATCTTCAAATAGAGTCAGTTTGTAATTGGCTTTGTTATGATTGGCTTTGTATAGAGTAAGCATAGAAATCTCCTTTTATTTAAAATTTTGTTCACAAAAACTTTTTAGTTTCATATTGAAATGTATTACTACCGACAGGACTAATTATTTGATGTTAGCCAGGAATTAATATATATCCATAAAGAATCATCAGTAGGTCTATCCGAAAAAAATCAACCAACTACTCAGACTACCCCGGAGCGAACTCCGAGGAATGTAAACGATTCAAATCAAACCCAAAAAACCCGTTCAGGAAAAAACTATCAAAAAAGGAGGACATATGTCCGTATACGAAATCATCACAGACAGGATTATTGCCGCCCTCGAAAAAGGCGTTGTTCCGTGGAAGAAACCATTTACGACAGGGTTGCCGCAGAATCTGATTTCTAAGAAGCCGTACAGAGGGATTAACACACTGATACTTCAATCGGCTCCCTATTCAGCCCCTTATTGGCTGACCTTCAAGCAGGCGGGGCAGCTAAATGGAAGCGTAAAAAAAGGCGAAAAAGGCTATCCGGTTATCTTGTGGAAGTTTACCGACTTCTTTACCAAGAACACTGATAAAAATGAGACAGAATTAACGGCGGAAGCAGGTTCAACGAAAATTACAGGTTCCGCTTCAAAAGGTTCTAAGAGGTACCCGTTATTGCGCTATTACACGGTATTTAACGTGGAGCAGTGCGAGGAAATAACGTACCCGATACCGCAAGAGACCGTTGCAGATATCGTGGAATGCGAAAACCTTGTTCAAAAGACAGGATGTGTCGTCAATGACGGTACGGAGGCGTACTATACGCCCGGTACAGATACCATCACAATACCCAAAAAAGAATACTTTCGTAATATGGAGTCTTACTATTCCACGATGTTTCACGAATTGTCCCACTGGACAGGTCATCAGTCGAGGCTCAACAGGGAAGGGGTACTCAGGGTAAACTTCGGTAGTGAAGTGTACAGTAAAGAAGAGTTGGTTGCTGAGATGGGCGCTGCATTTTTGTGTGCTCATACCGGGATTGAAACCAACACTATCGGAAATTCATCATCATACATCAGCTCATGGCTTCGCAAACTCCAGG
>JAPLKC010000144.1 GCA_026388255.1 Pseudomonadota bacterium
AAACGGTCCTGTATCGCTTGCTATTGAAAAGGATACGGCAGGGAATATATCGAATGTGACGGCAACACAGGGAGGACGTTCATCAAGGCTCGACCAGAGGGACACCAATGCGATGACCACGTTCAAGCATGGATATGATTCATGGACAGGAAACAAGGCGGTAAGAGAAGATACCTCCCTCAACCTGTCGCAGAAAGGGACAAAGTCGTGGGCAGGATATCAGGGAGTAACTGAGAATTCTAATACCAGAACGGGAGTATTCAAAGATACTGACCCGGAAACCGGTAAACAAGAAATGTTCTACGGAAGATGGCATAGCGACCCTGCAACGGGCAAACAGGTTGCCGCTGATTATACTAATCTCAATACGGGAAGGGTGTCTACGGTAAGAACGACAACCGGAGAAGATGGTGCTGAGAGTAAACATTACGGTGTAGGGCAGTACGAGTCTGGACCGGGCGGGGTAGGGCAGGTGAGCAATTTTAAAGAACTAAGCCACGACGAGATACAGAAAGGTGGGTTTGCGGCTAACAGGATCAGTGGACAGTCGGGGCAGGTGTTACATGAAACTGACAAAACGGGGCAGTCGACAAGTGTTGAACATAAATTTAATATGGATTACCAAAAGGAGTTCAAAGGCACGGCTGGTGGGGTAGGGCTGAATGATAAAGATGATCTTACCAAATTGACGGATGAACGAGTAGCATGGATTATAGGAGTAGGCGCAGCGAACAAAGGCGTGGAAATGCTTAATCAAACAGCCGGGGCTGGCAGAAGCGTGAAAGAAGTTTCAAGCTGGAGATTTCAGAAGCCGACATGGCAAACGAATCATGCTAAAACACCGTCACCTCCGGCAGAAACTAAAACGGTTAATGCTAAACCGAAACCGCCACGTGGAAAGGGTAGATAAACAAAAGGAGAGATATATGCTGGAAGTCATGAAGTGTTTAGTTGTGGAAAATGGTTTTATATGCCTGATAGATGGTGATTATGAGAAATCTATAGAAGATTTAAAAGACGAAGACATTTATATTTCTCTCATGGAGGGCGGGATAGCTATCGTCCTACAGGAGAAAGTGATTATTCCTATACCAGAGTCGGCGCTGGATTACTTTGTTGATAATGCCAATCTCGCGTTATATTCTTTCAATCCTTTTGCGTATATAGAAAAACCTATCGTTACAATAAACTTCACGAGAGATACAATATTCGAAGCAAAAAGCGTATATCATTATTCAAAAACACCTGAGCCGGAGCAGTAGAACAGCTATCTATCATTCTGATGATAGATAGCGTAATATATATTGCCTTTGCAAGAAGAGTAAAAAGGGCTGGTCATAACATTCTCATCATCATCTATACTATGGCATGGTCCGCTTCCACAATAACACCCCATTATCATAAGAGGTATGACGGTGATCGCAAAGCCTAAACCCATAGTTATTGTAAGAGTATCAACAGCGTTTTTTAACGCTGGTATGGTCATAAATGAAGGTAATATTATAGCAATTATCGAAAGCATCGGAATCGAAAAGACCACACAGGTTATAAACATCCAGATCCTTACCTTTCTCTCCCTGTCATCACCGGTCTCTGCCGCCATTCCATACTTTCTTGCAGCGATCCTCATGTTTCTGTCGGTGCTCAGCAGGCATACATGACGACCCTGATTCTTCAGATATCTACCTGTTGCTACGATCTGATTATCAGCACCGCTATGAAGCATATCCACGAGTCCGTTTCCCATGTTACTCATGATCGTTACTCTGTTCTTTCTCTGATATTGCTCTATACTCTGAGATGCCCTGCGGGAACACCAGGCAACGCTCTCATCATTGCTGTTTTTGAGATAGTCGAGCTGTCTTATGACTGCGCCGGGGATCACTACGTTGTGTCCTTTAATGGTTGAGATTATATCGGGATAGTTTATTAAAGCTGAAGTGTCGAGAACATAAGTTTTAGCCATAGTATACTCCTTTTTTTGTGTATACCCTCCCTCAGCCAGCGGCAAGGAAGGCTTTTTGAAAAATTGTTTATTCTCATTTTGCTCCTGTTGTTTGCATATATATCCTTACAGGGGGCCGCAAATTACCTCTCCCTATAATTATATTATAACTCAGAATTTCAATACCGTGACATTTCTGGTTACATTTATTTTATGGGGGTTCCAGAGACTGCCGATTAGAGAAGAAACTAAATCCAGCACGGATTAATATACCGGCATATTAACAGCCAGTAAAAAGTAAAGTCTGTGGTACTCATCCGCTTATCGAGAGTATGCTGCCCCACAAAAAAACCAAACAAACATCCAGCCTATTTTTTGCACCTTTTCCGTTTATCATATCATTTGATTGTTACTGTTCTTGCCCCGGGAATTAATACATATGCAGATAATATTTTAGTAGGATTGTCCGAAAACCACTTTTAATTCTTGTACGGGTGCCATCAAGGACAGCCGTTCGCCAACATATCAAAAACAAAAAACACATAAACATTAAAAAATCAAAAACAAAGGAGAGAGGGATATGTTAGACATACTCAGTATTTTCAAAAAAAAGGCAGCAGGGGTAACAGAAACGGCGCCAAAAGTTGACGGAAGACTGCGTCACGAATCAGGCTTGCTCGTCAAAAACGGTGATGTTATGCGTATCCGCGGAACGGCTTACGAACCTGATACAGAAAAGCCTTTCGGCGCATGGGGTCAGGTTACGCTCAGCGACGGGACAGAGTTTTTTTCGAGCTTTTCCTTTAAGGATTACCACGGCAAACTGGAGAATGCTCCATACATCGCCTTAGCGCAAGCAATGGAAGAGGCTCAGATCGGTGATGTAGATGCGCTGCAGAAGTTTTGCAAGTCGCATATGTCCAAAGGCCGACGGTAGTATAAAGCCGGGTTAGCAAAGCGAAAAAGCTTTGCAACAACCCGGCTTTCTTTGTTGGGATTTGTACAACTCAAAAACAGTAATACACGGTAAAATATCAAGCAGGCAACGAAATTGAAAGCGGAGGATGCATGACAGAAGCGGCACGTCTCAAAGAGCAAAAAAGACTGAGGAATGTAA
>JAPLKC010000145.1 GCA_026388255.1 Pseudomonadota bacterium
ACCATGGCTCTTTTCTGTTCTGCACTCCAATACCTTCTTCTCTCAACTGATGTAATGACCTCTATCGGACTCATATTCACCTTCCTTCTGATTATAGTAATAACTCTATGGCTATTACTACAACTTATTTTGGTTGTATGAGTGTCCGGCTAAAACGGGGGCCACTCCACCGAACGCTTTCAATCCTGCAAGGAGCAAAAGACTGTAGCTGGCAACGGCAAATGCCGGTTGTCGGGGGACAGACTTGTCAGACAAGACCTGAGCATTGCCTACGCCAATGGTGTCCTTTTGTTCACGATGATTCATATGTTCGGCCAGCATGTTCATTGCTCCTCTTTCAGGGCAAAGGTATTTTTGCCGGTGCGAATGAAACGGTCCTCTTTCATCACCTTTTTTGAAAGAGCGGAAACGAGAGATTCCCTTTCCAATGTTACACTAAACATCTTTTCGGCATCTGCAATAATTTCAGAAACATGAAGCGGTCTTCCAGCCTCGGTAAGTATGTTAAAGACAATACCTAATTGGGACATATTCTTCTTATGTGACTTATCCACTTCAATGGAGCCACGCAACTTCTTCAACGCCCGTACTTGTGCTTCCAGCAATTCAACCATGCTCTCAAGGATTATGTCACGAATCTCTTTTTTCTCCATACCGGCACCTCCAATCATCCAATCAAATTGGTGATGCCATTGTAACAATTATAAGTACGTATGTCAACTATTATCGTTATTTACATACCTAAATGTCCAAACTCCAGTTAGGGACAGAGCCCCTATTTCTTGACATATTGTATAACTATTGTTATACTTACTTGTGCCGCCTATCTAAATTGTTGAGTTTTACCCCTATATATTACGGGAGGTGAATTGAATGAGAAATTTAAAAACGGCCATTTCAATCCCTGAGAATGTTTTTCTTCAGGCCGATGAAACGGCAAAAATGCTGGGTTTGAATCGAAGCAGGCTATATACGGCAGCAATCGCTGAATTCCTGGAGAAACATCGGGAAGACAGCATTAAGGCAAAGTTAAACGAGATCTATGCCCACGAGAATTCTCGGATCGATCCGATATTTAATAACGCTCAAATGGCGGGTTTAGCAAAGGAGGATTGGTGAGGGCAAACCTGCACGGCGCATTGTGGAGGTATGACTGGTGAAACGGGGTGAAATCTGGTGGGCGGATATGCCTGACCCGGCCGGGTCAGGACCTGGATTTCGCAGACCTGTGTTGGTGGTTCAGAAAGACGCTTTCAATGATAGTGCCATATCAACGGTTGTCGTTGTCGTCATCACTCGAAATCTCCGTTTGGCTGAGGCGCCGGGAAACGTCATGTTACCTAAGGGAAGTACCGGTCTTCCCCACGATTCGGTAGCAAATATCTCTCAAATTGTAACCATCGACAAACATTTTCTGACAGATTGTGTCAGCATCCTGCCCCGCAATCTTTTCGAAAAGGTTAAGGCAGGTCTCAATCTTATCCTTGAATAAACAGGCAAACCGGGGGTAGAAAATAATGGGCAGAGAAATTAAGAATTAACTCTTCATTATCATTCTATAAAGTCGGACTGTTACGTAAAAAAATCTGTTTTTTAACAAGGATAGCGGCGAATGTATGTTTGCTTTGCCCGGAAGGCTTTCTTGACAATCGACCTATTTATGGACTATAATCGGTCATACTAAAGCAAAGCGAGGTAACCTATGAAATTATCCAGTCAGATCAAACCCATCAGTTACTTGAAGGCCCACGCCGCCGAGATTGTGAGGAATATGGGTGAGCAGCAGGAACCGCTCATCATCACTCAGAACGGTGAGGCCAAGGTTGTCATACAGAATATCGAAAGCTACGAGCAAACCCGGGAAACGATGGCTCTTTTAAAAATCCTGGCGCTTGGTAACCGTCAAGTTGAGGAAGGAAAGATTGAACAAGTTGTTAACGTGATTGAGCGCCTGCGTGAGGGCCAGAGGGATGGCTGATGCCCTTTGAGGTTTTTCTGACGGCTGATGCAACTCGTGACCTTGAGGAACTCTACCATTACATCGCCCTGCATGATGCGCCGGAGAAAGCGGAACACGTGCTTAAGAAAATCGAGAAGACCTTCAGCAGCCTGTCCCAATTTCCGGAACGTGGTGTCTATCCGAAAGAACTGCTTGCTTTGGGGATTCGTGATTATCGTGAGATCTTTTTCAAACCCTACCGCGTGATCTACCGGGTTATGGGCAACACAGTGTACGTCCTGCTGATCGTCGACGGACATTGTGACATGCAAACACTATTGCTACGACGGCTTCTGGAGAATTAACCCATTTCATGCTGAATAGAAAAAACTTTCATACCGCCCGCCCCGGTGAAATAGATACCAGCAATATTTCACAGGGCAGACTTTAGAAAATGGACATACAAATATTGGAAAGATCACAAAATACGCCTTATCGCAGAAGCTCAAAGGGTGCGGTTTTTACATATGATTCTGTTTTTAAAGGAAGACTTTTTGCCATCATATCGAAATGTATGTCAGCATGTATGACTGTAGCACCGGCTGTCAGCGCACAGGCAGCGATCAGAATGTCTGTGTACGGGACAGTAACCCCGCTTCTTCTCAAAGCGAAGGCAATCTCATATGCTTTTTCCCATTGGGTAATAGTTGCAGATATGGTTTCCAAGGCTTGGAGCCGTGATTTCAAACGATTAAACTCTTTTTCGGTTTTTGTGCCCCCGAGAAGTTCCAGCTTGATGATTGGTATAGTTTGGCAATGAATAACGGGGCTCTCGGTGGAAAAATCATGGGAGCCGGCGGCGGCGGTTTTTTTGTTTTTTGTGTAGAAAATGGCCACAGAAAACATTTAAGAAAAACATTGGAAGATTCCGGTCTTCATTATATGGATTTCAAGTTTGATTGGGAGGGAACAAAGGTGTTGGTGAATATATGAAGGTGAAGACAGTGAAACGTGAGGCATTAAATGTAAAACGGGAAAGGCCGAAGATAGAAAGATGAGAAGATACAAAGATGGGTTTTAACAAGGATAACGGCGGATAAATATGGATAACAACATAAAATTGCTGACCCGAATCGGGATACATCGGCGATTCATGTCAGACATCCATCCCCTTCGGGGATATATGTAAAGGCGATAAATCAATTCTTATCAGATTTCCCATATTACATAATAAATCGTAATTGACATGCAAGTGTTATCGTTATACATTTCTATAGTATAGATTTAAATATTTTAATTATTGGAGGAATTTATGACAATTCCAACAGATCGCATTGAAATTGATCCGAAGGTTTGTAATGGTAAACCTGTAATACGAGGAACAAGGATTCCTGTTTCTATCTTGCTTGAACAGATAGCCGAAGGTAAATTATGGGACGTTTTACTGAAAGATTACCCGGAATTAAAAAGGGAGGATATACAGGCAGCATTGCTGTATGCAACCGCATCGCTTAATCATATGGATATAAGGGCGGCAGGGGGTTGAATTTCTGAAAATTTATCTTGACCAGATATTTGGAGTTGATGTAGCAGAGGCATTGCTTAGTGAAGTGCACAACGTGGTCCGTGCTTCAGAAACAGGGAATTCCAGA
>JAPLKC010000146.1 GCA_026388255.1 Pseudomonadota bacterium
AGGGTCTATACCATCCGAACCGGTCCATTCAAAAAGTATCTGTTCCATAAGGCCATCACGGACACCGGAGTCTTCTGTTGCTATGAACTGCTCAATCAGGGCTTGGAGTGTACCTGTGGTATCCCTCACCATCGCCTGATGTAAATCGTAGGTATTGCCGTAACCCTGTAAGTCGGGTAGGGCGGCTATGTCATCGGGAACATCAAGCCATTCATTGGCGATAGTGTAGGTCACGTCCCTCTGTAGATTAAGGACGAACGTAGGGACGTTGTTTCTTTCTGTACGTTTATCCTTATCCTGCCCTGTTGAGTTACTGAGAGTCCTGAACATACGCGCCTCTTTTGCCTACTTATATTTGTTTTTTGTCATAGGCATAAATCCCCCATAGTAATTACGCACCGATAGTATTGCCTTATTATAAAATGATATTTTATGTTCTTATTGATTTTAATGCCCCCCCCTTCTCTCTCGATGTAGGAATGCCTTTAAAACCTTTAAAACCGGATAATTATGATTTAACTAAGATGCCCCGCCTGCTGATGTGTTGAAAACAATACAATTACATTTTGCAAAATATCTGTCAAGAAAATTATTAGAAAAATAACAAATAATCACAAAAAAGTACTCTGCCATAACTCATCTATATCCTTACATTTATCAAAAGTATTGGTTTTATTGTCTGCACACTGTGGGTTTTGTGAGAGATAAAGTATTTTTACGGTCATTCGCAAAACTCTTCACAACTGTGGTTTGCGTGGCTTCGTCGACACTGTGGCTGCGGCCTGCTGCTGAACATAGTCACAGAGGACGGACAGATCATTAAAGAGTTCCTCAAGGTCTTCTTTGGTATATTTGCCTGCATTCTCCTCAATAGCGATCTGTAGGGAACAATCAACTCGCCCTCAAATCTAACAATCTCAACACCCGCAAAACCGTTATTATGATAGACCTCACCCGTTAGCAGTACCCCACTTCACAACAAGTACCCCCTTTGTTTTCATCATGCGCAGCTATTCATCATGTTATGGTGTTTCTTTGCTGTTTTTCTTCCGATAAGACCTCCCTTCAAAGGTAATGAAGGTTCCGTTCATACTTAACCTGTCTAGAATTGCCGATGCTGTTACCGTGTCAAAAATCTTTCCCCACCGGGAGGGTACCAGATTAGTAGTTACCAGGGTAGTGCCCATTTCCGATCTCTTGGAGATGATCTGGAAGAGAGAATCGGCATGTTCTCTCGAAGGCAGCACATACCCCAGTTCATCGAGACAGAGGACCGGTATCTTTGTATAGTAGTCAATGAGACTGTAGACACTTCTGGTTTTCGTCAGTTTTGCCGTAAGGTCAAAGAGGGTGCTAAAGGAGGAAACAGAAAGGTCAGGTATTCATGTCTTAGGGGGGAGATGCATTGAGGAGTTGTCCGCTTTTTTGGGGGAAGATCATCGGCCTGAAATCAGGCCTCTTGCTGATGCCTGGTGATGCAGACTGAATATATTGCCAATATGCACACAATGTGATAGTGTTTATCAATGAAAAGTATAAGCTGGAACACGGAAAAGAGTATGGAGTTCAAAATGTCACGGGGAATCTGTTTCAAATCAGAAGTCATATCCCGGACAACGAATCATGGTCATTGGTGTGGCCGATTACGCATATCTTGTACCTTATGTTGAGAATGAGGAAGAGTTGTTTTTGAAAACGATTATCCCGAGCAGGAAGGCTACGCAGCTATATCTTGGAGAAAAACATGAAGACTAAACTAACAAAAGAAGAGAAGGAAATACTGGACAGCTTTGAGAAAGGTGAGGGGGTTCCCGTTACTGACCTTTCAAAAAGAAGAAAGGAATTGGCAGAATACGCTCGCAATACCCTGAAAAAGGACAAAAGACTGAATATACGTATTTCTGAACGAGACCTTATAGAGCTCCAAAGAAAGGCTATAAAAGAAGGCTTGCCGTATCAGACGTATGTGTCAAGCATTATTCATAAGTTCATTAATGGAACACTTGTTGAAGGAACAACAAAATAAGGGGCAACAAGCCGTTGAAGCCAATCGGTCATAAAGTCGGCCTCTGGCTGACCTCTTTGTTGAATGAGGAATAGGAATGAATGATCAGCACAGCAGATGGCAAACAAAGGAGCTTGCACAGACCTTTTTAGAGGGAGTTCGAGGGGCTATTCCGGCGGCAAACTTCCAGTTGGAAGTACTCGAAAAGATTGTAAGCGAGTGGTGTACTCTGCCATCCAAGATTTTGGACCTTGGGTG
>JAPLKC010000147.1 GCA_026388255.1 Pseudomonadota bacterium
ACGCGAATGCACATAATTTCTTCCCTCCCTCCAAGGGAGGGTGATATTTACCTTCGTCATTCCCCAGCCACCCCTGTCATTCCACAAAGAGACTGTGTCATAAAGGACAGGTAATGATTGCTGTTCATTCGTAATGTCCCCCGCTGGCGGGAGACTGTGTCGCAATAGTTTTTACGGCACAATATTTACCTGCTCTTTGACAACAGAATATTAGAAATCAACCGTAAAAATCGAAATCGATAAATATCAGATACGGGGGTTCATATTTTACCCATTTTACAATTGTGTTTGTTCTTCAAGAAGGCCTTAACAGCCCACAGCTACCCTATTTAGTCCGGTCAGCTTTTCTATCAGTGTGCTCACACCAAAGATCGTAATCATCCGGACAATATTAAAGCAGGTTGCTAAAAGCGCCGTCTCGGCCTGGACTCCATCCTTTTTTCTGAGATGAAAAGCATCTGTTTTTAAATTCCTCTTGATGTGCCCGAAAGGATGTTCCACCTTTGTTTTCCTCTTCGCGTATATTTCTTGCGAAGATTCCGCCTGGTATTGCGCTTCGAGTCTGATCTTTACATCTTCATTATGCAGGCGAACGATCTTGCGGCCGCGCTTGGAGTCCGTACATTGGCCATAATGTTTGCAATGAAGGCACAGCTTCTTATCCACAATCAGGTAATGTCTTTTGCCTGTGTTCTGATCCATGCTGTCATACCGAAGCGTCTGACCTTCGGGGCAGATATAGGCGTCCTGCTCTTTGTCATAGATAAAATGACTCTTGCTAAACGGACTTTCTTCTTCATGCAAGGCTTGACGCTGAGAAGGAACAATAACTTTGATTCCTTGTTGGTCAATCTTTTCCAATTCATCCGTGTTCGCATATCCGGCATCGGCACAAGCAACCTTGCAGGGATAATCCAAGAGGCCATTGGCCTTTTCAATCTGACGGGCAAACTGGTTCACGTCACTGGTGGAATTGACCGCCTCGGCATGGACAATTAATCCGTGTTGTTCATCGACGACACTTTGCACGTTATAGCGGGCGTGACTGCCCTGAACACTGTGCATGATCGCGCAGTCTGTGTCTGTTTGGTTGATCTGTTTTCTGGTATCGTCTTTAAAAGCATCCAGAGCTTGTCTGATTCTGTCCTTTAAATGCTGCTTCTTCGATAGTTCCTTATCCATGGCAATATATGAAGGGGTTCCTTCTTCAGATTGATCAACTGTTTCACATTCAATAAGCAATTGCTCAATCCGACTGTCTATATCGGCCAGACGCTTCTCGTAATATGCCCGATCATGGCTACGGTGACGTCCTGCATTTGCTCTGATCTTTGTCCCGTCAACAAACAAAATATTGCCGCCAACCAAATCCAGTTTGATGCACATCCGGGCGCATTGTTGCAAAACATTTTGCAGGGCGTTCTTGTTATTGCGCCGAAATTCAGCAATCGTTTTATGATCAGGGCGCAAACCGCCCATCAGCCAGATAAAGGATAAATTATGGTAACATTCCCGCTCCAGTTTCCTTGAACTCTTCAGACCATAGGAATAGCCGTAAACCAGCAACTTGAACATGGATCGAGGTTCGTATTCAGAGTTGCCGACTTTATCAGGATTAACCTCTATCCCCAGCTCACGAAAATTAAGTGTTTCCACAAAAACATCATAAGCTCGTACTGGATTGTCGGAACTTACATATTCTTCTATGCTCTGGGGCATTAAGTCCATCTGATAACGGTCGCCGCATCGATATGCCATAATGTTTCTCCTTAAAGATACTTTACCATATCGGCACAACGATACAAAAAGCTTTCGCTTGCTTTTTAACCTTTTTCTAATATTCTGTTGTCAAAGAACTCTCACCCACTTAATTGCGACACAGTCTCTCAAGAGGGAGGGAATATTCGGAAATCCTCTCCTTGAAGGGGGGAAATATTATTTACCCACTCGGTTTGAGAAAGAGCCAAAATATATTGAGAAACGGAAAATTA